>WGCR01000516.1 GCA_015493675.1 Anaerolineae bacterium | reverse complement strand
GCCTGTAGAAAAGCAATGACAGCCTGGGCCAGCGCGTCCTGCCGCTGATAAGCTTTCATGGCCCGGATTTCCTTCAGCGCATCCAGACGTTGGCGCAGGGCCTCGGCAGCGTCATAATTGCCCATCCTCAGGCCGGTGTCGATGAGATTTTGCACCGCTTCGGCAAATTCATCGGTGAGGAGCAGTCGCGATTCATCGGCCAACGCCGCCAGCGCTTCCCGATCCTCGGTTTCAGAAAAGGCATGCAAAAGGGTTTTCAACTCTTCAGTAAGAGGTGGGGATGAAGTCATCGTAAGAAACTCGCGGGGAGAGATTAAAGCAATCGTTTTTTGCGCCCGCCGCCCAGTTGCTGACGGCTTTTTTCGGCTTCCTGTTGCAGCGCCTCGCCTTGCAGATAGCCCATCTGGCGATAGAAGCCGAGGTCGTAGCGGCGCACCTGCACCACCACGGGCATGGGCGTGGCGTGGCCCAGGATGAGGGCCTGCTCCTTGCTATCCAGCCGGGCCAGCACCTGCCGCAATTCCTGTCCGCCGCTGACGCCCATGAACACCGCCCGGATATCCTCCTCGTTGTCCAGGGCCAGGGTGACCCGGGTGCCGATCTGCGACATGACCTCGCTGTCGATGCCGCTGGGCCGCTGATCGACGATGAACAGAGTGACGTTGTATTTGCGCAGCTCGCGGGCGATGACGCCGAAGATGGTTTTGGAGGCGATGCCCGGCTCCAGGAATTTGTGGGCCTCTTCGATGGTGATGACCAGAGGGCGGGGTTTGGCCGCCTCGTCGCCGAAGGCTTCCTCCACCAGCTCTCGATAGTGCAGGCGGATGCGGCGGGTGAGGAAGTTGGCCACCAGCAGATACGCGGCCAGGTCATCGCCGTATTTGCCGAACTCCAGCACCACGTTTTTGCCCGCCAGCAGATAATCGAGGATGCGCTTGATGGAGTCATCCGCAGGCTTTTTGACGATGAAACCAAAGCGGGTGAAGCGCTCCAGGCGGCGACGCAGCGCGCCCAGCGTGCTCTGGGGCTGCCCCATCTCAGCGGCAAAGGCTTTCATGGCGTTGATTTTTTTGCCATCGTCGTCCTCGCCGCCGTAGTTCAACTCCATCCAGTCGTCATCCAGAAAATTCAGCAGCCAGGTCTTGCCCAGACGGCGGTGCATGGCGTACATGGCCCCGATCTGGGCGTCGGACATATCCATGACCCCGGCCAGCATCTCGATATCCTCGGGCTCGATGGTGTCATAGCCGATCTGCACGGTGAAATCGGGATTGGAGCCGCGGCGACGGCTGCTCTCGTCATCCAGCGTGAAGATGGCCACCTGGCCCGGAAATATCTGCTTGAGTCCTTTGACCTTGCTGGCGTGTTCGGCTGTGCCCTCCCAGCCATATTCGTTGTGCATGTCGAAGACGAGGTTGACGGCCACATCGTTTTTGATGACGCCCGCCAGCAGCAGGCGGCTGAGGAAGGTCTTGCCGGTGCCCGATTTGCCAAACACCGCGGAGGAGCGCTCTACGAAGCGATTGAGATTGAGGGTGATGGGCACATCCATATCCAGAGGGCGGCCCACCCGGAAGTAGATGGCGTCCCTGCCCTCCGCGTCCTGTCCCGCGCCCTCTTCGCCGAAGACGTAGCCCACTTCCTCGGGCGTGGCGATGGTGACGGGCGCGTAGTGGCCGGGGATGGTCTTGACGGGTTGGGGGATGTGGGCGTCAGGGCCGTCTGCATCCATCACCAGCATGGGACTCACATGCACCCGGCCAAAGATGCTGGCTCCCAAATGCACCTGGCGCATGAAGTCGAGGCTGAGATCGGGCGGGGATTTCTCGAAGGCGATGTTGGCGTTATCCAGGGCGATGTCGGTGATCATGCCGAAGAAGATGCGTCCGCCCGCGTGGATGGTGGCGTAACGGCCCACGGCCAGGTCTTCCAGCCGCTGATCTCGCTCCAGCAGGACCTCCAGGCCGTGGCTGAGGGATCCGGCCACCACCTGGCCCAGGCGTCGGCTGACATCGGGCTCGGGCGTGGCGGGCTCGGCGATTTCTCGCAGGAAGTCGTTACTCATGGCTTGTCTCCGCGTACGCGGCCAGGCGGCGCAAGATGGCGTCGAGGCGGGCGGGCTCCTGGGCCAGCAAACGCACCAGCTCCCGGCCCGCGTCCAGCAGATAGGCCCGATCCTGACCGGGCGGCTGACATCCGGCCGCATTGAGCAGGCTGGCGGTCAGTAGTTCATCGGTTGGGGCCTGGCCGTGATTGAGGATGAGGCGAAAAAAGGCGAAGTCATCCAGCACCGCGCGGGTGGTTGCGCAATCGCAGGCGGTCACTCGCTGCAATGCGCCGGGCGGGCGTGGCGGCACGCCCTGCCAGATTCGATCATGCCGGCGAAAGGCCACGGCCAGTGCGGTGATCTCCACCGGAACCTGGCGGCGCTGGCGCATGTCTTCGATCTTTTCCTGGGGCATGTCGGCTGAGGCGGCCACGACCTGCCGCACGAAGGGATCGTCTTCGACGATGATCTCGTAGATGAGGCCGTAGACCGGGCCTCCGGCCGCATCTGCGGTGACGAGATCGCCAAACGCGGGCAAGTCGCCGGCATTCAGGGTGCGGCCAAAGGTGAAGGTGGTGGAGGCGCTGCGTAGGATGCGTCCGAGCATGAGTTCGTGAACAGTAAGCAGTGAGCAGTAAACAGTAATTCAGTGGGCGGGGTTTTGTCATTGTACCGCAGGCGGGTTTCATGTCCAATTGTGGACGATGCCAGCGGTTGCGGCTATAATCTAACGCATGAATGATCTGCAAGATGTTTTCTGGCAAACGCTTTTGGGGCGGCGCAGTATCCGCCGTTATCGGCCCGAACCCGTGCCAAGCAAACTGCTCCGTCGGCTGCTGACTGCGGCTATCTGGGCCCCCAGCGCGCACAATCGCCAGCCGTGGCGCTTTGCCGTGGTGACGACGAAGGCCCGCAAAGCGGCGCTGGCCGAAGCCATGGCCGAGCGCTGGCGGGAGGACATGACGCGGGCGGGGGTGCAGGCCGGGGAGATTCAGGCCCGGCTGCAACGCTCGCGCCAACGTCTGACCGGGCCTCCGGCGCTGGTGGTGGGGTGCATGACCCTGCGCGACATGGACGCATACGCGGATGCACGGCTGGCTGAGGCCGAACGCATCATGGCGATCCAAAGCCTGGCCCTGGCTCTGGGCAATCTGATGCTGGCCGCGCATCACGAGGGGCTGGGCTCCTGCTGGGTGTGTGCGCCGTTGTTTGCACTGGACGCGGTGCGGGCGGCTCTGGAATTGCCCGACGATTGGGAGCCTCAGGCGATCATCACGCTGGGATGGCCGGATGAAAGTCGCACTTCGTCTCGAAAGCCGCTGGAGGAGGTGGTCGCGTGGAAGTAATCAGTAAACAGTTATCAGTAAGCAGTGAGATAAAAGTGGTCGCATTGGCGGGAGGCGTGGGCGGCGCCAAGCTGGCGCATGGGCTGGCGCAGCTCCTGCCCCCTGAGCGATTGACCATCATCGTCAATACAGGCGACGATTTCGAGCATCTGGGCCTGACCATCTGCCCCGATGTCGATACGGTGCTCTACAATCTGGCCGAGGTGAATAATCCGGCTTTTGGCTGGGGCCGGGCGGATGAGACGTTTCATGTGCTGGAGGAGACGAAGCGGCTGGGGCATGACGCCTGGTTCATGCTGGGCGACAAGGACATCGCCTTGCACTTGCTGCGGCGGCAGATGCTGGATGCAGGCATGACGCTGACCGGGGTCACGCTGGAGCTGGCCCGCCGGCTGGGCGTGACGCATCCGGTGTTGCCCATGTCCGATCAGCCGGTGCGCACCATGATCCTCACGCCCGAGGGGGAGCTGCCTTTTCAGGAGTATTTCGTGCATCGACGCACTGAACCGGCCATGCTGGGGATGCGGCTGGCGGGCCTGGAGGAGGCTCGGGCCAGCGATGCGGCGCTGGCGGCCCTGGACGAGGCGGACGCGGTGGTCTTTTGCCCGTCCAATCCCTTCGTCAGCATCGGCCCGATCCTGGCGCTGCCCGGGGTGCGAGAACGCATCGCGCAAACGCCGACCCTTGCGGTCAGCCCCATCATCGGCGGTCGGGCGCTGAAGGGGCCCGCCGCGAAGATGATGGCGGAGCAGGGGCTGGAGGTGAGCGCGGCGGGCGTGGCCCGGCATTACGCGTGCCTGGTGGATGGTTTCGTGCTGGACGAGGCGGATGCGGGCCTGGCCGACGCGGTGCGGGCCCTGGGCCTGACGCCTTTCGTCACCGATAGCGTCATGCGGGACAAGGCGGGACGACGACGGCTGGCGGAAAAGGTTCTGGCGTTTGCGTTGTCGCTGAGAGAGGAGAGGGGCGGTGAGTAAGCAGTATTCAGTAATCAGTAAGCAGTGTTCAGTGTTCAGTAAGCAGTGTTCAGTGTTCAGTAAGCAGTGTTCAGTAAGCAGTAAGCAGTGGACGGTGAATAGTGAGAGGTGTTTAGTGCAGGAAGGACAAGGTGAGAGGTGGATGGCGCAGGATGGAATGGATACGCTCGACGGATATCGACGAATCTCAATCAATTTCTTGCCGGAAGGGAAGCGATGAGACTGAAACGGGCCATCAAACAGGCAACCGCGCGTATGCCCGCAGCGCAAGAGGGGGCGAAACGGGCCTGGGTGGAGGGACGACGGCTGGGAGAGCGCGCCAAGTTCGGATTTTCCGGCCCGCCCCATCCTGCTTCGACCTGGCTGCTGGCCTCTTCCGGACGCAGCGGCTCCACCTGGCTGGGGGATATGCTGGCCGCGACGCCGGGCGTGCAGCAGATTTTCGAGCCGCTGGACCCGCGCAATGCCGAACAATATCGTCGTCTGATGGCCTGGCCGCCGGGCCTGACGCCCTCCGCATTCAAGCGCCAGTATCTGCGGCCCAACGCAGACGCGCCCCAGTGGGCGGCATTCTGGGAGGATGTGCTGCGCGGGCGGGTGCGGACTTATCTCACCGACTACGCCCGCACCAGTTTCTTTCCCCATCGCTTCCTCGTCAAGACGATTCGGGCCAATATGATGCTGGGGTTTGTAGCCGGACGCTTTCATCCCCGCGTGATTTTCCTGGCCAGGCATCCCGCAGCAGTGATCACCTCCATGTTCTACCGGGTGAAGGCGACCTGGCCCGCGGCAGTGCAGGATATTCTGAACCAGAAAGAGCTGGTGGATGATCATCTGCGCCCCTGGGTGAACGAATTGGGGCAAATAGAGGATAGCTTTGAAGCCCTGGCAGCATGGTGGGCGGTGGAAAACCGGGTGGCGCTGGCGCAATTGGCGGGCCGGGAGCATTATCTCGTTTTTTACGAGCATCTGACGCTACACCCGCGAGAAGAGATGGCGAAGTTGCTGCGCTGGCTGGACGTCGAT
>WGCR01000515.1 GCA_015493675.1 Anaerolineae bacterium | reverse complement strand
TCATACCTTTGATTTCGAGGGTGAGGGTGTCTGGTGGGGTCATGGTGGGGAGTGGGGTGAGGGTAGAGATTGAGAGATTGAGAGATTAGGAAATTAGGAGATTAAGAGATTGGGAGATTGGTGGTTCTCTGAGATTTTATGGGGTAAAAGGCTGGGCGGATCGCATATCCGCCCCGGCGCACCATGCGTCTAGCCGGATATGCGATCCGGCGGATTTTACCCCCTCATCAGCTCAAAGAGCGAGGTTAATTCAGCCTCCAGGATGTTCAGATTTTACTTTCCTGAGGGCGTCAAATTGATTAATCTTACTATTGCAGCGGATATTGCAGACTTCGGGCCTGTTGTTGGCGCAACTGGTCGGGCCGCCACCAGGTTTGGATGTAGCGTATCACGGCCACGATCTCCCCGTCTGTAAGCTGATCTCCCAGCGGGGGCATGACTTTGCCGCCATTCTTGATGATCTCCTGAATCTGGCCGTCGGGATGGTGCCAGGCGTGTTCGGTTTCGTTCAGCGCCGGAGCCTGGGGAATGCCGTAGCCTTCGCCGTTTTCGCCATGGCAGGCGGCGCAGGTGTTGCCGTACACTTCAGCGCCCAATGCCAACACGTCATCGCTGGCCGCGACCGTGGTCGGGCCTTTGCCGGTTACCTGGGCAAGGATGACGAGGCCAACGATGAGCACGGCACCGATTCCCAGTGCGGCCAGAGCGATGATCTGGGCGGGGCTGTGTCGGGATTTACGGGATGGGGTGGTCTTGACTTTGCGTTGTCGAGACATGGGGGATGCTCTCCTTTTGAGTGAATTGGGCAAATTCTGATCTCTGATCTCTGACCTCTGATCTCTGACTTCTGACCTCTGACTTCTGTCAATCCAGCCTGGCGTTGCGCAGGGTCTGGGCGTTGATGGCGACGATGATGGTGCTGAGAGCCATGAACACCGCACCCAGGGCGGGCGTGATGAAGGTGCTGACCGCGGCCAGGGGGATGAAAACGATATTGTAGCCCGCGGCCCACCACAGATTCTGCACCATCTTTTTGAGGGTGGCCCGGCTGAGGTTGATGATTTTGACCACGCCGCGCGGGTCGCTTTCCACCAGAATGATGTCCGCGGCTTCGATGGCGACATCTGTGCCCCCGCCGATGGCAACGCCGATGTCGGCGCGGGTGAGGGCGGGCGCGTCGTTGACGCCGTCTCCCACCATCATCACTATCTTGCCCTGAGCTTGCAGCTCGGCCACCTTTTTATCCTTGTCCTCGGGCAGCACTTCGGCGAACACCGTGTCGATACCCAGTTCCCTGGCAATGGCAGTGGCCACATCCCGGCTGTCACCGGTAAGCATCGCCACTTCAATGCCCAGCTCGTGCAGGCGGTTGATGGCCTCGTAGCTCTCGGGGCGGATGACGTCGGCCAGGGCGAAAGCGGCAGCGATAGCGTGATCCACCACCAGCCACACCACCGACTGTGCCCTGGAGCCCGCCATACGGGCAAAAGCGTCCAGTTCGGTGTCGGGCGTCAGATTCAGCAATTCCAGCAGTCGGGGTCCGCCGATCCAGATATCTTCGCCGTTGTATTTGGCCCGGACGCCGCGGCCCTTGATGGCCTCGAAATCGCTGATGGCGGGCGGGGTCACGCTGCGCTCCTGCGCGGCCTGGCGGATGGCCTGGGCGATGATGTGCTCTGAATCGCCCTCGATGGCGGCTGCCAGAGCCAGAACATCGTCCTCGATCCAGTCGTTGGCAGTGGCGACGCCGACGACGCCCTGCTCGCCCTTGGTCAGGGTGCCGGTCTTATCGAAGATGATGGCGTTGGTGTCCCGGGCGTTTTCCAGAGCCAGCCGATCCCGCACGAGGATGCCGTTGGTTGCGGCCTGGGATGTGCTGATGGCGACAACCAGGGGCACGGCCAGGCCCAGGGCGTGGGGGCAGGCGATGACCAGCACCGTCGCCACGCGGGAGATAACTTCGACATTGAAACCGTAGCCGATGGTCCAGAAGACCGCAGTGAACGCGGCTGCGGCCACGGCGATGTAGAAGAGCCAGCCCGCAGCCTTGTCGGCCAGCACCTGGGTGTCCGATTTGCTGGCCTGGGCCTGTTCGACCAGGCGCATGATGCCCGCCAGCGCCGTGTCATCGCCAGTGGCGGTAACCTTGACTCGCAGGCTGCCCTGGCCGTTGATGGTCCCGGCGATGACCTCCTCACCCGGGCCTTTCTTCACGGGGCGGAATTCGCCGGTAATCATCGACTCGTTGACGTCGGAGCCGCCCTCGACCACCTCGCCATCCGCGGGGATGCTGGCGCCGGGGCGGGCCAGAACGATGTCGCCCTGATTCAGCTCGTTGGTGGAGACGGTTTTGGTGCTGCCATCGGGCAGGAGCAGCTCCGCCTGATCGGGCATCAACTTGGCCAGCTCGTTGAGTGCGCCCGAGGCCTGGCGGATGCTCCGCATTTCCAGCCAGTGCCCCAGCAGCATCACGTCGATTAGCAGCACCAGTTCCCAGAAAAAGCCGGTTTCAGGGTCGATAATCAGGGCGGCCAGGCTGTAGATGAAGGCGACGCTGATAGCCAGGGTGATGAGGGTCATCATGCCAGGTTTGCGTTTGCGAATCTCGGGCACAGCCAACTGGATGAAGGGGATGCCGCCAATGATGAAGACGATAGTGGCGAAGATGGGGGCGATCCACTGGCTGCCGGAGAATGCCGGTGCGGTGAAGCCCAACCATCGTTGGATGGAGGGGCTGTACAGCAGCACCGGAATGGAAAGAACCAGGGAAATCCAGAAACGGTTGCGGAAGATCTTCTCGTGTCCGCTGTGGTCGACGCCGTGTCCGGCGTGCTCATCGTGTTCTCCGCCTTGATCGTGCTGATGGGCGGTGTGTGCACCCTCTGCGTGTCCGGCGGTTTGCGTTGTGCGTTGTTGTGCATGACCGCTGTGGTCATGCCGGGACGCATCCTCGTGAGAATGCGATGCGTGATTGTCAGTTTGGTGACTGCTCATGGCTCATAATTCCTTTGGAAACATATCAATCTCCGTATGATCAGGGATGAGTTGCTTTCAGTTACCAGTATGACCAGGCAATGTGACGCCGTAGTGAAGAGACTATGTCAATTTTGTGAAGGTTCGGACCACAAAAAAAGCAGCCCGCCATGGGACTGCTCTTTCGAGGAAGAATGGCATGATAGCGACTTTTGGCTCTTTTGGATTTCAGGGGGTTGACTGCTTTTTGACCTCCGGGAGGTGGACGGGTAGCTTTTGGCTTGACCAGGCGGTTTTCGTCCACCTCCCGGAGGTCGGAACACCCCACAAAATCCAGTTGCCCCCGACTTTTCTTGCTGGCAGGCATTAATTCTGGGTGAGAGAGTTGCCCGCGGCCACCCAGGCATTCATGCCGCCATCCAGTTCCAGGATGTTGGTGTAGCCCAATCCGACCAGGATTTTGGCCGCGGTGGTGCTCATAGCGCCACTGCGGCAATACAACACGATGGGGGCGTCCTTGTCGGCGGGGAGCTTGTCCACATTTTGGGCGATCTCGTTATAGGGGATGGAAACATCGGTCTGGGGGATGTTGCCAGCGAAGGGAATGTGCACATTGACCAGGGTGAAGTCTTTGTTGGGCAACCTGTCTTCCAACTGGGCCACAGTGATGTCGGTAAATCCGTCGGCGTTTTTAGGCCCTGTGCCTTGGCTCTGTCCACCCATCATGTCGTCGTTGGACTGACCGTTGCCCATCCTGTCATCCTGATTCTGTCCATTACCCATCATATCGTCATCGGATTGACCGTTGCCCATATTTCCCTGGCCCGATTGGCCGTTGTTC
>WGCR01000514.1 GCA_015493675.1 Anaerolineae bacterium | reverse complement strand
GCCTTCCGCAAATATCATGCCCGATTCCGACCTTTCTCTATTGGCCCGCTGGCTGCGAGCCATCCCCCAATCTCGCTACGAACCCCGCCCGGCAGGTCTTGCAGCGGGCGGGGTTCGTAGCGAGATTGGGGGATGGCTCGCAGCCAGCGGGCCAATAGAGAAAGGTCGGAATCGGGCATGATATTTGCGGAAGGCGTCTGTCTCACACAAAGTTACCAAGACGCTAAGCTTTTCTTTGCTTCTTTTTTCCTTTGCGGCTCTGCGTCTTTGCGTGAGACAGTTAGCGTCATTACTCCATTGCGCCCAGAACCAGCGCCAGCAAGGCCATGCGCATAACCACGCCGTTGAAGGCTTCCTGCCAGTAGCGGGACCAGCGGGTGATGTCCACATCGGGAGGAATCTCATCCATGCGGGGCAGCGAGTGCAGCAGGATGGCGTCCGACTTGGCCTTGTTCATCAGCAGGTCGCGGGTGATCTTGTAATTGTCGGGCGTGGTGGGCACTTCGCCCTTGCGCTCGTCACGCGATTTGGTGTAGTCGGGCTGGATCGTGGGCTCCACTAAAATCACATCGGCATCGGCGATGACATCGCCCACATGCCCGGCGAAGTCGAAGTCCAGGCCCGCGGCCGTGAAGTCATCTTTGTACTCATCGGGCATTTCCATGCCGGGAGGAGCGACGAAAGTGATGGGGCAGTCGAACTGGGTGAGGGCGTGACCCAACGAGTGCATGGTGCGCATGCGCATATCGCCCACAGCCACCCAGCGCAGGCCATCGATGGTTCCTTTCTCGCGCAGCACAGTGTAGAGGTCAGTCAGTATCTGGGTGGGATGCTCGCCCCAGCCGTCACCGCCGTTGATGACAGGGATGGAGGCCCATTTGGCGGCCTCGTGGGGAGCGCCCTTCTGGAAATGGCGCATGACGATGACGTCCCCGTAGAACTCCAGCATCTTCACGGTGTCTTTGATGCTTTCCTGATAGAAGTCGCCGGCGCGGGTCATCTTGGCGTCGGAAAAGCCGGTAACCTGTCCGCCCAGGCGGATCATGCCAGCCTCGTGGGCCAGGCGGGTGCGGGTGGAGGGCTGATAGAAGGCAGTGACCAGCGTTTTTTCTTTCAGCAAATCGGTATTTTGACGATTGCGGGCGATGGGCTCCAACTCTTCGGCCACTTCGAAAACGCGGAAAAATTCATTCCGCTCGAAATCCTTGAGAGACAAAATGTCTCGACCAGCAAAACTTCGCATTACAATTCTCCAATGAATGTGAAAGGATGGGTTGTGAAATGAAAAAAGCGTAGCTTTGAGAATTATCTACGCTTTTCGACGAATGAGGCGGAAACGAATCAAATCGTCCCGGAAATAGGAGACAGCTTTGACGACGGGCTGATTATCAGTGTTATAGCCGATCTCCTCGAAAGAAAACAGGGCTGTATCGGGCCTGACGTCCAGCACAGCAGCCAAGTCACCCTGGGCGATCACAGGGACGATCTCTGACAGATAATAAAGCAAGTGCTGCTGACAATACTCTTCCAGGAAATCATAGACCGGCGCCCGGGCGGCATCCTCCGTCACCGGCTTCACCAACAGCCGCTTGGGGATGCTGTTGGCAGTGAAGATAGCCGGCGTCTTGTCTTCAAAAAACAATTTTTCAACCACCAGCACCGTCTCTTCTTCCTCCATATCCAGCGCCTGAGCCAGATCGGTTGAGGCGGGCGTTTCAGCAACGCTGAGAACCTTCACGCTGGGGATGTAGCCATGCGCCCGCAGCGCGTTTTCATACGACCAGATTTCTTCCAGCCGCGTTTTGATTTGCAGCCCCGTCTGATTGACAAAAGTTCCCGCCCCCTGCTTGCGGATAATCGCGCCCTCGTTTTCCAACCGGCTCAACGCTTCCCGCACCGTGGTGCGGCTCACGCCCAATGCCGTTGCCAATTCCGGCTCCGACGGGATGCGACCATCGCTAAACTCATTATTGAGAATGCGTTGTTTGATGTAAAGTTTGGTTTGTTCGGTAAGAGATGGGCTGCGTTTAAACATGGTAATTTGTCTGGTTGTATGACAAATTATACCCTGTATGCCATAGCCTGTCAATCTTTGGGGACCATTAACAGCAATTCTCAATTAGATGTTATGGATGATGAGTGCGTTGTCATCTTTGAAATTGCCGGGGCGTGAATGCATGAATCCCTCTCTCACATATGATACAATTGGCATAAAATCCCCCCCCTTTCACCAGGAGTGCGTATCATGAAAAAAAATCTTGTTATCACCCTAACCGGCCCGGATCAGGTGGGATTGGTTGAACGTTTCACCCGGCTGGTTCTGGAATATCAGGGCAATGTGGAAGCCAGCCGCATGGTGCGTCTGGGCGGCGTCTTTGCCATGCTGGTTCATGTCAGCGTGCCCGAATCAAATCTGGAAGACTTCCGCGAACGCGTGCGCGGCCTGCGTGCAGAAGGCTACAAGCTGACCACCAATCTCTCGGAACACTGGGAAACCAGGGAGCACTCGGGATGGATGCCGTACCAGATATCGCTGCGTGGCGCTGATCACGAGGGCATTCTGCATGGCGTGGCCCAGCATCTGGCAGAGAAAGGCGTAAACATCGAATCGCTGGACACCAATGTGGTGCAGGCGCCCATGAGCGGCATCCTGCTGTTTATGATGGATGCCGTAGTGCTGGCCCCGCCCCATGTTTCACTGCATGAATGCCAGGAAACCCTGGAAGAGATCGGCGACCAATTGAATGTAGAAATCCAGGTTTCGCATTACGTTGGTTAGAGGCGTTTCATTATGATGAAACTCATCCTTCCTGCAATGCAGCCGCCTCTCGACCCTGATTTTCGGCCCGCGGCGATGGCCAACCGCGCTTTTCACCGTGACGCTGAGGCGGCAGGCGGCGCGCCCCTGGTCATCGCCCTGGAACGCACCCACGGGGCGATTTCCCGTTACGAAACCGTCGTCTTTCCTGCCGATCATCCCCGGGCCCGGGAAAATCTTTTCTACGCCGAGCGCCTAGTAAAATTCTTGCTGTGGCAGCGCGGCGGCTGGAAAGTCACCATCGGCGGTCCGCGGACCATCGGCGAACACATCCGCCGTATTTATACGCCTGATGGCGATCGGGCCTTCGATTATCGCTTCATGGGCGAGCAGGTTTACCGGCGGCCCTTGGTCGTGGAGATTTGCGAGGCCGGAGAGGCGCCTGTCGCCAGCGAACGCAGTCAGCCCCTGGGGCGCCATCTCGACGGTTGCCGCATCGGCTTCGATCTGGGCGCGTCCGATGTCAAAGTTTCGGCGGTGGTGGATGGCAAGGCCATCTTCAGCGACGAAATCGTGTGGGAGCCGGTGGAGCAAAGCGATCCCGATTATCACTATCAACGCATCATGGCCGCCTTGAAGGAAGCCGCCGAACATCTGCCGCGGGTGGATGCCATCGGCGGCAGCTCCGCGGGCGTGTATGTGGATAACCAGCCGCGGGTGGCGTCGCTTTATCGCGGCATCCCCGAGGCCCGCTTCGACCAAATCCGCACGATGTTTCAGCGCATTCAGCGAGAATTTGGCGCACCGCTGGAAGTGGTCAACGATGGCGAGGTGACCGCGCTGGCGGGCTCCATGTCGCTGGGCGTCAACGCCATCCTGGGCATTGCCATGGGCTCCAGCGAGGCGGTGGGCTATGTGAATCGGGCCGGGGCCATCACGGACTGGCTGAACGAGCTGGCCTTCGCGCCTGTGGATTATGCGCCCGCCGCGCCCGCGGACGAGTGGTCGGGCGATCGCGGGGTGGGCGCGCGCTACTTTTCGCAGCAGGCGGTGTTCCGTCTGGCCCCGCGCGTGGGCCTCACGCCCAAGGGCGACACCAAGGCCGCCAAACTCAAGTCCATCCAAAAATATCTGGAGGCGGGCCATGCCGGCACCCGGCAGATTTGGGAGACCATCGGCGTTTATCTGGGCTACGCCCTGGCCCATTACGCCGATTTCTACGACATCGACCACGCGCTCATCCTGGGTCGGGTCACTTCCGGCTCGGGCGGGCCCATCATCCTGGAGACGGCTCAGAACCTCATCGCCCGCGAATTCCCCGAATTGCGCCGCATCGCCATCCAGTTGCCGGACGAAAAGAGCCGCCGCGTGGGGCAATCCATCGCCGCGGCCAGCCTGCCCGCTCTCGATTGAGCGTCTTATCAATGAAGTCTTTGCAATCTGTACAAGAAAATGTCTCACGCAAAGACGCGAAGCCGCAAAGGAAAAAAGAAGCAAAGAAAAGCTTAGCGCCTTGGCGACTTTGCGTGAGATCAGCTTCTTTGCCCCTGGCTTTGCCAGGTTAGGAGGTTGACTATGAAAACCATCGGCCTTATCGGAGGCATGAGCTGGGAATCCTCCATCGAGTATTACCGTATCATCAACGAAACTGTGCGCGACAAGCTGGGCGGCTTGCATTCCGCCAAAAGCGTGATGGTCTCGGTGGATTTTGCCGAGATCGAGACGCTGCAACATGCGGGCGCCTGGGATGAGCTCACCGCCCGCATGATCGACGCGGCCCGGCAGGTGCAGGCGGGCGGGGGCGATTTCGTGGTCATCTGCACCAATACCATGCACAAAATGGCCGACGATGTGGCCGCGGCCATCGACATCCCCCTGCTGCACATCGCCGACGCCACCGCTGCCCGCATCAAGGCCCGCGGGCTCGGCGCCATCAGCCTGCTGGGCACCCGCTTCACCATGGAAGAGGATTTCTACAAAGGCCGCCTGGTGAACAATCACGGCCTGAACGTGCTGATCCCCGACGAAAGCGAACGGGCCGACGTGCATCGCATCATCTACGACGAACTGGTGGTGGGCGAGATTCTCCCCGAATCAAAAGCTCGTTATGTCGAGATTATGCAACATTTGGCGGCCCGCGGCGCGCAGGGCGTCATCCTGGGCTGCACCGAGATCGGTCTGCTGGTGGGCCAGGATGACATCGACATTCCGGTCTTCGACACCACGCTCATCCACGCCCAGGTTGCGGTGGACTATGCGCTGGGCGATTATGATATCTGAACTGACCCAACTGGACCCCCATATAAGGATTGTCACCATGAAGCTTACCCTCCTTTCCGCACAACTCTACATCCCCGATGGCGCGCCCGAAGCCGAAGCGCTGGCCCGCACCACCCATCTCGCCATCGGCGCCCATCAGGACGATCTGGAGATCATGGCCGTTGACGGCATTCTCGAAACCTTTGGCCAGCCCGACAAATGGTTCACCGGCGTAGTAATGACCAACGGCGCTGGCAGCCCGCGGGCGGGCGTCTACGCCCACTACACCGATGAAGACATGCGCCGGGTGCGGGCCGTGGAGCAGAAAAAAGCCGCCTTCGTGGGCGAATACGCCGCCCAATTTCTGCTTGATTACCCCAGCAGCGCTGTCAAAGACTCGGGCAACCAGGAGCCGGTGGCGGACCTCATCGCCATTCTCAAAGCCACCCGCCCCGAAATTGTCTACACCCACAATCCCGCAGACAAACACGACACCCACATCGGCATCGTCATCAAGACCCTGGCGGCCATCCGTAGCCTGCCCCGGGAGGAGCGCCCGCGGCGGTTGTATGGCTGCGAAGTCTGGCGCGATTTAGACTGGATGGCGGACGAGGACAAAGTGGCCTTCGACGTCTCTCGCTACGAAAATCTGCAATTGGCCCTGGTCACCGTGTTCGATTCGCAGATCAGCGGCGGCAAGCGCTACGATCTGGCGACCATGGGCCGCCGTCGGGCCAACGCCACTTACTACGCGTCCCACGCCACCGACATGGCCGATCTCATGGATTTCGCCATGGATTTGACGCCCCTCATTGAAGACGACTCGATAGACATCCAGGATTACGTGGCCCGGCTCTTGCAGCGTTTCACCGACGATGTGCTCGGGCGACTGGGGAAAATGGTGGGGTAAAAACGCCCCCAAAAAGGCGGGAGGCCATCGCACATGCTTCGACCTCCCGCCGCTACGCTTTATGTCTTATTCCTTATGATAGGGTTGGCCCAGGGCCTCGGGTTTGGTGGCTCCCCAGCGGGAGCGGAACCATTTGGAGGAGATGAGCACCAACACCAGGATGGTCATGATAAAGGGAACCATGCGCCAGATATAGCGGGAGGCCAGGCCCGGGAAGAACATCTGCGGATTCAGGGCAAGTTGCCACAAGAGGCCGAACAGCACGGCGCCGCCGAACAGAATATAAGGATTCCACATGGAGAAGAAGACCAGCGCCAGAGAAATGAAACCCCAGCCCATGAGAAAATTGTAATTCCAGACTGGATTGTAATACAGCGCATACACGGCGCCCGCAAAACCCGACATCATGCCGCCAAAGATGACGCTCATATAGCGAATACGGGTGACGCTGATGCCTGAAACCTGAGCCACAGACGGTCGTTCGCCCACTGAGCGGATTTGCAGGCCCAGGCCCGTCTTGCTAAGCACAAACCACACCAGCACAACCATAATCACTGCCAGGTAGAAGAAGGGGGAGACGCCCAAAATAGTGGGGAGTTTATCCAGTCCCAGCGGGCCAGTGTAAGGATTGCCGATGTAAGTGGTCATGCCAAAGCCGAATATCCAGATACCCATGCCACTGACCACCTGATCCACGCCCAGGCTGATGGAGAAAAATCCGTGCAGCAGACCCAACGCGGCGCCAATGCCCAGGCCCACCATAAATCCGATAAAATAGTTGCCAGTGGTCTTGGCGGCAATGAAGCCCAGGGTGGCGCCAAACAGCATGATGCCTTCCAGGCCGACATTCAGGATGCCCGAGCGCTGATCCACCAGCTCGCCCAACCCGGCGAAGGTGAAGATCATGGCGGCTTCCAGACTTCTAATCAGAAATGGCAACATCGAGTTTTTTCTCCTTTTTCGTTATCAAAATCTGGTAATTGTAGAAAAACTGGAAAGCAACCAGCGAGATCATCAGCACGCCCATCAGCGCGTAATCCACGCCGAAGCCCAGATGCAGCTTGCCCTGAGCATAGCGTCCGCCGATAGACAGCCCGCCGAACAACAAGGCCACCGGCAACGTAGCCACAGGATTCCCCAGCGAAATCAGCCCGCAGATCACGCCGTAGAATGCCAGATCGCCGAAATAGCCATAGGTGCGGGCGATTTTATACACTCCCGGCACTGCAGCAAAATAATGGTAGCCGGACAAGCCTGCAATAGCCCCGCCCAGGGAAAAAACCAATACGGCGATCATAAACGGTTTGATCCCCGCATAACGGGCCGCAGCCGGGCTCTTGCCAAAGGCCCGAATCTGATAGCCCAACCCCATGCGGGAAAAAAGCACTTGCAGCATGACCATCAAAATGAACACAATCCACAACGTGATGGGAAAACCGCCTGTCATGGGCGCCCGGGCCGCCTCGGGCAGTTCGAAGCTCTCACCGCGACCGCCCAAATTCATAAACGGCCCGCCATCCTTAATCATAAAGGCGACGAAATAAAAGGCGATGAAATTGAGCATCATGGTCACCACGATCTCATTCACGCCCCATTTTCCCTTCAGAAAACCGGCAATGGCGCCGAACAACCCCGCCGCCAACATGGCCGCGGTCAACATCAACAGGATGATCACCGGCTGAGAAGCAGTCATCTCGCCAGTTTTGCCGCCCATCAGATAAACCACGCCGAAGGAAGCCAGCGCTCCCAGATAAAGCTGACCAGGCATACCGATATTCCACAAACCGGCCTGGGCGGGGATGATGAAGGCGTAAGAAGCCAGCGCCAGGAAAATAAAGCGACTGATGGTCAGACGCACACCGTAGGAATTGAGAAACGCATAGCTGAAAATCTGTTTGTAAATCTCAACAGGATTTTGTCCAGCCTGCAAAAAAATGATGCTGAAAAGCGCAAGCCCGAATAGAACCGCCAAAATCGAGAACAACGCCGCCTTCCAGCCTGGCAACGTCGCCCGACGTTGCAATCTGAATTCATAGCCGCCCAGAGTCATGATCCTCGCTCCTGATGCAATCCGGCAATCATGGCGCCGATGGTGTCTTTTTGAGCCTTCTCTGCAGGAATCATATCTACAATCTCACCTTCATACATAGGTGCAATCCAGTCACTGAGTGAGAGAACCTCATCCAGATCTTCCGAGATAAGGATGACCGCCGCCTTCTGCGAACGGGCCTCCAATAACTTGCGCTGCACAAATTCGGTCGCCCCCACATCCAGCCCCTGTGCGGGCAAATTGGCAATGACCAGTTTGGGATGGCGCGAAAGCACCCGTCCCAGAATCACCTTCTGCAGATTGCCGCCCGAAAGCGTGCGAATCGGGACATCCGGCCCGGGGGTGGCCACGTCGAACTCATCAATAACCTGCTCGGTCAATTTTCGCAAACCGCCATAATCCAGGAATCCCCTGTGATTATAACGATTATCGAAATAATAATTCATGGTCACATTCTCCACCAGAGAAAAATCTGGGATGGAGCCCACCTCTGTGCGTTCAGAAGGCGTGTACCCCATGCCCAGTTTCCAGCGATCCAGCACCGAAGCCTGGGTAATGTCCTGCCCCCTAAACAGAATACGACCGCCCTTTGCTTCACGCAGTCCAAACAAGGTCTCAGCCAATTCATGCTGACCATTGCCGGCAACGCCCGCAACGCCAAGAATCTCTCCCTCGCGCACGGTGAAAGAAACCTTGTTCAGCGCCATGACGCCTTTATTATTCTTGGCCGAAAGCTCTTCCACCTGAATCACCGGCTCACCCGGTTCGATCGGCTGCTTCTGCAGATTAAAGATCACTGGTCGCCCCACCATTCTCTGGGCCAAAATCTGTTCGGTCGTCTCCGCCGTATTCAGACGGTCCACAACACGGCCCTTGCGCAAAATCGTCACCTTCTCGCTGATAGAAAGCACCACCGGCAATTTATGAGTAATGAAAGGCACCACGCCCAATGCGTCCTGAGTCATGGTCTCGATAGACTCCAGCAGACGATCGGTTTCCAAAGGCGTCAGGGCCGAGGTGGGCTCGTCGAGGATCAGGATTTTTGCCCCGCGGTAGAGCGCCTTAACGATCTCCGCCACCTGTTTCTCACCTTCGGTGAGCTGCCACACCCGGGCCCGGGGATCGATCTCGAAGCCATAACGTTCCGCCAGGGCCATAACTTCATCCTCAACCTCCTTTAGCTTGAGGACGCCCCTGCTTTTGGGATGCCCCAGCAGGATATTTTCCAGCACCGTATGCGCGGGCACCAACTTGCGATGCTGGTGCACCATGCCGATGCCCATCTTGATGGCGTCTTCCGGCGAACGAAAACGCACCTTCAGTCCCCGCACATAAATCTCCCCCTCGTCAGGCTGCAAAAGCCCGAACAAAATGCTCATCAGCGTCGTCTTGCCCGCCCCGTTTTCTCCCAAAATCGCGTGAATCTCCCCGGCTTTTATCTTGAAATCAATGTGATCATTGGCCAACACGCCGCCGGGATAACGCTTCGTGATACCTTGAGCATCCAGCACCACCTCGCCGGGCTGGATATGCTTCCAGATATCGCCATGTAGCTCAATATCTCCATTTTTCTTTTTGGTTCGGAACATGCGCTGCCTCGTCTTCTTATGTCAAAATGCGTCGCATCCGTGGTCTCTTTACATGCAATCAGTGGGGTGAAGACCACGCTTCACCCCACTGGCAACTACAACGAACGATTGACCCTGCCTGGACGGGATACTATTCAAGGATTGTCACGCCTTCCAGATCAAAGTTGAACTGAGAAAGCAGCCAGTCCGCTGTGGGGCCCTCGCCAGCAGGCTTGACTTCCGTTCCCTTGTCCGGGACAGGATTTCCTTCCAGATCCAGGCCCGTGCCATTGCTGATGAAAGCATGAGCGGTGAAGGGATCCCATTCGCCTTTCATCATCTGCTCACGCCGCTGGGCGACCAGATCTTTGATCTCCTGCGGCACATCGGCTTTGGGACTGATGGCGTCTACGCCCACTTTGCCATCGTTCATGATGTCAACAGTGGGTTCAACTGTGCCATCGGCCATCGTAAACGTGCTTTCCATGCCGGGATACATGATGAGTTCGGGCTGTTCGCCCTTCATGTAAGCCTGAACCATGGCGTCATAGATGACCTCCCAGCGGGTGTCGAAAGAAATCGCCACCGTATCGGTGCTGGACCAGCCATACTCGCCCACGATATCCATATCCTTGCCCACATACCAGATGCCCGCCTTTTCGGCCACATCCAGCGGTGAGCCGGAGTCGGACTGCTGGGTGAGCACATCCACTTTATACTGATCGATGAGCGTCTTGGCGATCTCGCTTTCCTCCGAAGGATTGTACCAGTCGCCAACATATTTCACGTAGATATTCACATTCTTGTTCAACAATTTGGCCCCGTCCTGCACGCCCAGGGTGAAGCCCGCCTGACGGCGAATGACCTGCACTGAAGGGAAGGCGGAAACCACGCCAATGTTGCCAGTCTTGGTGAGCGCCGCAGCCACCAGACCTTCCAGATAAAGCGCCTGGTACTGGCGGGGGAAGTAGCGAACAAAATTGGGTTTGGTGGTGAGATCGCTGGCAATCACCGAAGCAAAAACGACATCGGGATATTTATCGGCGATATCTTTGAGAGGCAGCCCCATAAACTCGGCGTTGCCTGCAACGATGTTCGCTCCCTCAGAAATGAGCTCTTCAGCGAATGGCACCGTGCTGTCCGGCCCAACTTCTTCACGATAGATGTAAGTCACGTTGGGATATTTTTCGGCAATGCGTTTCCCGGCTCGATCATGCGCCCCAGACCAGGTAGTCCCCTCAATAATGCTAAAATGCTCGATGGCCAGAGTCACAGGTTTTTCCTCTTGAGCGGCCTCCTTGGTCGGCTCCTCGGCTTTCTTCTCCTCCGTTGCCTTTGTCGGTTCCGGCGCTGGCGCTTTGGTGGCAGCGGGCTGAGAACATGCAGCCAGCGCTATTGTCAACAATAACAGCACTAAAACAGCCACGACAGGACGCAGCCAGCGCATCCCCTGAATCTTGAAACTACCTTGTTTCATAGTCATTACTCCTTTTGGTCCTTGAACGGGTGGGGTGGAAGGAACGATAGAGAGATGTGAGAGAGAAGCAAATGTAAGGTGTATTCAATTATCAATTGACATTATCATATTTTTCGCGATTTTGTCAATCCCAAAAGTGAGCGCAAATGCTGAACAAGATAAATTTTCGTAACTGTACACCTACCCTTTCATGTCGAGGCAAAAAACCACAAAGACACGAAGGCGCAAAGACACGAAGGGAAAAATAGAAGGTTTTCTTCGTGTCTTCTTAAACCTTCGCGCCTTCGTGGCAAAGCATTGTGCGGGATGCCTGTATAGTTACAATCCTCTTTTGCTATCCAAACGATTCCTGAAAGGATGAACATGTCTGAGTTAAAGTATCGTCGAATTTTGCTCAAACTGGGGGGCGAGGCTCTGGCCGGCCCCCAGGGGTTTGGCATTGATCCCGCCCAGGCGGAGGTGTTGGCTCGCAAGATCAAGGATGTTCATGATCTTGGCGTGCAAGTGGCTATTGTGATCGGCGCCGGCAACTTGTGGCGCGGCGCTCAGGGCCTGGCTCTGGGCATGGAGCGCACGACGGCGGATCACATGGGCATGCTGGCCACGGTGATGAATGCGCTGGCCTTGCAGGACGCCCTGGAGCGCTCAGGCGTCGTCACTCGCGTGCAGACCGCGATTGAGATGAAGGCCATCGCGGAGCCATATATCCGCGGGCGGGCTGTGCGGCATCTGGAGAAGGGCCGGGTGGTGATTTTGGGCGCGGGCACAGGAAATCCTTATTTCACCACCGATACGGCCGGGGCGCTGCGGGCCATGGAGATCGATGCAGAGGTGCTGATCAAAGCCACCAAGGTGGATGGCGTCTACGACGGCGATCCCAAGCTGGATCCTCATGCCAAGCGCTACGATCAGCTTTCTTATATCGATGCTGTGAACAAGCGCCTCAAGATCATGGACAGTACGGCCATCACCTTGTGTATGGACAATGACTTGCCCATCATCGTGCTCAATTTGTGGCAGGAGCAGGCATTGACGCGGACGGTTACGGGCGAATCGGTGGGGACGCTGATTTGCGAATAGAGGTCGATGACAGCAGAACGGGCCGAGTGAACATGATTCATTCGGCCCGTTTTTTGTTTTACCCCGACCTCTTGTAAAATAGGATATTATTGGTAACTGCTAACGTATGCCATAAGGTTGTCTTTTTCTGCTCAACTCAACGATTAATGAGTGATGATCAAAGTGAGAACCACGCTGACTTAGCCTTTGATCATTGTTCATTAATCATTGAGCTTTGTCGACAACAGCATGACGCCAAACGTAAGCTGAGACTTTCTTGTTTCCGATAATGTTTAATGAATGGCGTGATGGCTGATGTTGCCATATCGATGATGTTTCTTTTCACTTGCGGCCACATCAGGCCCGCTGCAAACCGCCTGTAATGACGTAAGACCTGTCTACCAAAGGAGTTCCATGATGATCAACGAAGTCAAAGAGGAAGCCAAAGAACGCATGGAAGGCGCTGTGAAGGTGCTGATTTATGATCTTTCCGCCATCCGCACCGGACGGGCCTCGCCTGCACTGCTGGATCATGTGAAGGTGGATTATTACGGGACGCCCACGGCTATCAATCAGTTGGCAGTGGTGACTGTGCCGGAACCGCGCACGATTGCTATTCGGCCTTTCAGCCCGGGCGATATCCGCACCATCGAAAAAGCGATCCTGAATTCAGACCTGGGCATCAATCCTTCCAATGATGGCAAGATCATTCGGCTGACTATCCCCCGGCTCACCGAGGAGCGTCGCCGAGATCTGGCCAGGCAAGTCAAGCGACGGGTGGAGGACGCCCGGGTAGCGATTCGCAACGTGCGGCGGGACGCCATCTCTGATCTACGGGATTTTGAGAAAGAAAGCATGATCACCGAGGATGATCTGCGTGACGGCATGGATGAGATTCAGAAGCTGACCGATAAGTATATCGACCGCGTCGACAAGATCGGCGAAGAGAAAATCTCCGAGATTATGGAAGTGTAGGGGTCTGCAATGTCTGGAATCTTCAGCCGCACGCCTAAAGAAACCGAAGCCGACGCTGTCTATAATCCCGAAGGGATGATCCCTGTGCATGTGGGCATCATCATGGATGGCAACGGGCGCTGGGCGCGGTCCCGGGGCATGCCCCGGGCCGCAGGACACCGCGCCGGCACCAAAAATATCCGCCGGGTGCTGATCGAAGCCGTGGAGATCGGCATCAAGGCATTGACGGTGTATGCTTTCAGCACCGAGAATTGGGCCCGTCCCAAGGATGAAGTCAATCATCTGATGCGGCTTATCAGCCAGGGCATCCGCGATGAGCTGGATGAGCTGGACGCTCGCGGCGTGCGCATCCTGCACAGTGGCCGCACCGCTGGCGTCTCCGAATCGCTACAGGCAGAAATCTCGGAAGCGGTGGAGCGCACCAGGCAGAACGACGTTATCACCCTCAACGTGGCTTTCAATTATGGGGGCCGGGCGGAGATCGTAGACGCCATCAAGGCCATCATGCAGGCAGGCGTCCGGGCGGAGGATGTCACCGAGGAGATGGTCAGTCAGCATCTTTACACGCCCGATCTGCCCGATCCCGATCTCATCATTCGCACCGGCGGCGAGTTCCGGCTCTCCAATTTTCTCATCTGGCAGGCGGCTTACGCCGAATTTTATTCCACGCCCACCTATTGGCCCGATTTCGACGAGGTGGAACTGCGCAAGGCTGTTGCTGTGTTTCAGCACCGGGATCGCAGATTCGGAAAAATCAAAGATACGGAGAGGTAAGCCATGCTCAAGCAACGCGTGATTTCCGCCATTGTCCTCGTCCCGGTCGTCGCGGTGCTGGCCTGGTTGGGGGGATGGTGGTTTTCTGTCTTTGTCGCCTTTTACGCTGGCGTGACTGCCTGGGAGCTTTTCCGCATGTTGGGGATGAACGATTTTGCTCATCCCATCATGTGGCTGGGGGTCCCGGTTGCCGCGTTGCTGGTGCTGGAGGGAGGTCTGCCACAGGATCCCATTCGATTGCAGGCATTTCTGGTGGTGAGCGTTCTCATTGGATTGGTCACGGCTTTATTTCTCAACCGTCCCAACGCACCCACTGATCTGCTCATTACCCTGGGAGGGGCATTTTACCTGGGCCTGACCCTGCGTTTTCTGGCATTGCTGCGTAATCGTCCCGACGGGCTGTGGTGGCTGCTCCTCACCGCCATCACGGTGTGGGTGATGGATTCGGGCGCTTATTTTACGGGCCGGGCTATTGGCAAGCATAAATTCTGGCCTCGCATCAGCCCCAAGAAGACCTGGGAAGGCTTTTTTGGAGGATTGATCACAGGCGCTATCGCTGCCGCCCTGATGGCTTATTTTGTGCCGGACGTCACATGGTGGCAGGGAGCGCTGCTGGGCGTTGCCATCGGCATTGTCGGGCCGTTGGGGGACCTCAGTGAATCGTTGTTCAAGCGTCAGGCGGGCGCCAAGGATTCCTCCAACCTGATTCCCGGGCATGGCGGCTTTTTCGATCGCATCGATTCCTTTATCTTTGCAGCCCCGGTGGTCTTTCTGATCGCACAGTTCTTGGGATTCTAGGCCGGGATGACAACCATACAGGCCATGATAAGCAAACGCCAGCCAAAACAATCATGGCCTCGTGCGCCGATGCACGTCATGTTTCAAACGTCAAACGTTACGTTCTTATTGACAGCAAATCGTCTTGAAATGGGCGATTTCATCGTTACAGCGGGGTGATGTTTGATGCTCTTGGCGCGTCGTCGGCCTGCGGTTTCAGATTTTGTGTTCTGGAGTCACCCAGGGCTTTCTGTTTGGGTTCAACCGGATTTTGTGGGGTATTCCGACCTCCGGGAGGTGGACGGGTAGCTTTTGGCTTGACCAGGCGGTTTTCGTCCACCTCCCGGAGCTCCAAAAGCAGGCAACCCTTTGAAATCTAAAAGAGCCTCTATTTGACAATGACATGGGGACGCAACTTTTCCAGTTTCGCCTCGCCGATGCCTTTGACCTGCAATAGATCGTCGATGGTTTGATAGGGGCGGCCTTCGATAATGCGCTGGGCCATGGCGGGCCCGATGCCCGGCAGACTCTCCAGCTCTTCCTGCGTAGCCGTATTTAGGTCGACAGGCCCGCCCGGGACGCCGGTGTCTGAAATCTGACTCCCGGCGATGGTCCCGCCGCGGCTGATGGGGGCGGGCGGGGCGCTGGCCTCATCCAGCGTTGGCACATAAATCTGCTCGCCATCCGTCAGGGGATGGGCCAGGTTGATGGCTACCAAATCGGCGTTATCCGCGCCGCCGCCCGCCTGTTCGATGGCGTCCACCACCAGGCTGTCGGGGGGCAGCCGATAAACGCCCGCTGATTGGACTGCGCCACTCACATAAACCCGGAGCGGCGCGGGCGTGGGAGTTTCGACGACAACGGTTTCGGGGCAAATATCCTCGACTGCAGGCGTTTCGGGCGGGATGATCTCAATGGGTTGGGCCTGGGGGTGGCGTTGACCAAAAAGCGCATAAGCCACAAAAAGAACAATCCAGAAGAGAGATGTTGCGATGATGGCGGGCGTCTGTTGGCGTAAAGTAGACATTTTTCCCTCTCAACGCGGCCGGGCCTTAGGTGAATGCCGGGCCAATGTCATCATCTCGGATAGCACTTTGTCGAACTCATCGACGGAATTCAGCATTGTGGCGATGTCCGTGATGAAAAGTGATTCAGTTTGGACGGCATAGGATCGTCCCGCTTTCTGGATCATTTTTCCCTGAGGTTTTGCGGCCAGGCTTGTTCTGCGCAGGTAAATCCGTCCATCCCTGCCCACGACCAACCGATATTTTCCTGTCGCGTCATGCAAAT
>WGCR01000513.1 GCA_015493675.1 Anaerolineae bacterium | reverse complement strand
CCCAAAATGGCCAGGGCCACATCGTCAGCGGCGCTTCCCGCGATGGCTTCATGCACGTTCTGCAAACGGGTTGATCCATGTCGTTACGCAAAGTTTATCTCATCCAGCCGGGCCGGGATGGCCGCGTGATGGGCAAGGCCACCATGGCCCCCTACACGCTCATGCGTCTGGCCTCGCTGGTTCCCGATGAAATCCCTGTCGAGATCATCGACGAAGACCTGCGCCCGACGCCTTTCGACGAAATCGGGCCGGGAGATCTGGTGGGCATCACCGCCAAAACCTTGCAGATCGATCGCGCCCGCTGGTTGACGGAGCGCTTGCAGGCTCGCGGCGCTACAGTGATCATTGGCGGCACGCATGCCACCCTGGCTCCCGATGACGTGCTGCGCTGGGCCGACAGCATCGCCATAGGCGAAGCCTATCGCACCTGGCCGAAGATGATCGAAGATTTCGATCGCGGCGACCTCCAACCGCGCTATGTGGATGAAGAATGGGCCAATCTGGATGATCTCAAGCCCATCAGCGATCGGGTGTTACAGCAAGTGGATGAGAATCGCAACTACTGGACGCCCTACATGGAGATCACCCGCGGCTGCCCCCGCAATTGCACTTTCTGCACGGCCATTCGCGTCTCGGGCCGGGTGATGCGTTTACGGCCCGTGGAGGCCGTGGTGGAAGAGATCGAGCGCCGCAAGCTCAAGCGCTTCTTCCTCACTGATGATAATTTCGGCCTCAACTTCCGGCTGAACCCCGACTACATGGAGGAGCTGTTCAAGGCTCTGCGCAAATTGCCCCTGCATGGCTGGACCGCCCAGGCCGAGCAGCTCACCGCCGATCATCCCGATCTGCTCAAACTGGCCCGCGAAGCGCATCTCGACAAGCTGTTCATCGGCTTCGAGAGCGCCAATCCCGACAACCGCAAGGAGCTGGGCGGCAAGGCCAAGGGCAATCTGCAACGTTATCAGCAGGTCATCGGGCGCATCCAGGATGCGGGCGTCGGCGTTGTCGGGCTCTTCGTCTTTGGTTTCGATGGCGACACGCCCGCCATCTTCCAGCATACCCACGATTTCATTCGCGACAGCGGCCTGGATGGGGTCAGCATCACCATCCTTACCCCTTATGTGGGCACGCCGCAGCGGGCGCAGTGGATACAGGAAAACCGTCTGATTCCGGGCATTCCCTGGTCCCTTTATGACACCAACCATGTCACCTACTATCCCAAACAGATGACGCCCGAAGAGCTGGCCAAAGGCTACGACTGGCTGGCCCGCAAGCTGTACGGATGGCGCGGCATCGCCTGGCGCGGCGCCCGTAATTTGCTGCGGATTCCGGTGCGAGACTGGCCTCGCAAAGCCATGGGCAGCTTCAGCACCGATGTCGGCTACCGGTTGGAATGCTCCCACCGCGATTGGGTTCCGGGCGAGAACGGCATCGGCAAAATCGTCAAAGGCGCTTCGAAGAAAGGATACTTTCCGCTCATTCAACCGGCGTGAGAAGAGAACGGATAGTGGGTGTTTGGTATTGGATATTGGATACTGGATATTGAATGCTGACTGTCCGACGCCAATACCCAATATCCAATATCCAGTATCTTCCCAAACCAACAACAGGTCACCGATTATCTATGCGCGTAATCCTCGCAAGTCCCGAATCCAAAGTCTGGTCCTCCCGCAAGCACATCCCTCTGGGATTGGGCTATCTCGCCGCGGTGCTGCGCGAAGCGGGCCACGACGTCATGATATACGACGCCTCCATCGAGGATTATCCTCTGGAGCATTATCTCGATGAGGCTGTCGAGGCGGGCAAGCCCTACAAAGTTCTGGGCATCACCGCTGCCACGCCCCTCATCGAAGACGCCTGGGAGATGGCGAAGGTCGGCAAAAACTACGGCATGACCACCATTCTGGGCGGGCCGCATCTCACCATCATGCCCGCCGAAAGCCTGAGTCCCGAACATCCCCAGGTGGATTACACATTCAAGGGCGAGGCCGAAGAGGGCATCGTGGCCTTTGTGGACGCGCTGGAGCAGGGCAAGCGCCCGGAGGCGCAGGATATCCCGGGGCTGAATTACCGCGTGGGCGACGATATTTACATCTCGCCCGTCTCGCCCATGATAGAAGATCTGGACACGCTGCCCTTCCCCGCCCACGATCTGTTCAAGATCGACA
>WGCR01000512.1 GCA_015493675.1 Anaerolineae bacterium | reverse complement strand
GGACTTCCGCAACACGGTCATCATCATGACCAGCAACATCGGCAGCCAGTACATCCTGGATGTGGTTGGCAACGATGAGGAGATGGAGCGTCGGGTGCTGGAAGCCCTGCACGCCCACTTCCGGCCCGAGTTCCTCAACCGGGTGGATGACGTGGTCATCTTCCACGCCCTGCGCCGCGAAGACCTGCGCCACATCATCGACATCCAATTGCGCCGCATCCGCGAGCTTCTGGCCGACCGCAACATCACCATCGAGCTCACCGAAGCGGCCAAGGACCTGCTCATCGAGGAAGGCTTCGATCCGGCGTTCGGCGCCCGCCCACTCAAGCGAGTGCTGCAGAAGCGGGTGCAGGATGAACTGGCTCTGCTCATCCTGCGCGGCGATGTCCTCGACGGCGATCACGTGGTCGTGGATCGCAGCGGCGACGAGCTCACCTTCAACGTCATTCCCGACGAACGGGAAGAGGAAGAAGGCGAGGAAGAGCAAGTCTACGCCTGAGACAGGAGCGACGCGTAATCCCCCAGGCATTGCAAGGGCCGTGGCGTTGTAATCATGACGCTGCGGCCCTCTGACGCGTGGTGGAGGAGACGCATCCAGGCCATTGCAGCGCCTCGCTCATCATTTCTCATTGACCATTCATCAACCTTTAATCCCCACTCCCCTTTTTCGGGCAACGCTCACGCCATTTCAGACGTACAATTAACGTGCTTACGTAAGTGGCCATCCAATTATTGGATGCTGGAGAACGGACATCAAACAGGTTGCAAAGCCCTGGTTTCCGCCCTCCAACACCCAATTACCTAATATCAACTATCCCTTATCAAGGAGAACTCTAACCATGAACACGAAACGAATTGGCATTCTCTTGAGCATCTTGCTCATCTCGCTTTTCGTTCTCACCGGATGCAGCAGCATCACCAACGCTGGCAAGGATGTGATCGGCGCAGTGCAGCAGGAGACGCAAAGCGTTGTTGTGGCCCAAACCGTCGCCACGCCCACGCCCGCTCCCGTGCAACTGCCTGCCGAACACAAAGACGCGATTGCCGTCGCCCAGGCCGAGCAGGAAGCTCTGGCCGACCTGTACGCCAGCGTCAGCCCCTCCGTCGTCAACATCAAAGTCACCATCGACCATCCCGAGGTCAGCGGTGGCGGCGAAGGCGAATCCCCCTTCAACATGCCCGGTCTGCCCGGCATCCCCGGAATGCCCGGCCAGCAGGGTGAATTGCCTCCCATGCAGGGCGAAGGCTCTGGATGGGTCTATGACAATGACGGCCACATCGTCACCAACAACCACGTCGTGGCGGACGCCAGCAATATCATCGTCACCTTCCACGATGGCCGCTGGGCCAAAGGCGAAGTCGTTGCCTCCGACCCCCAGGCCGACCTGGCTGTGATCAAGGTCACCCCGCCCGAGGGCATGGAGCTGAAGCCCCTGCCTCTGGCCGAGCCTGACAGCCTGCGCGTGGGATACAGCGTCATCGCCATTGGCGCGCCCTTTGGCCTGGAAGAAACCCTGACCACAGGCGTCGTCAGCGCCATCGGACGCAGTCTTCCTGTGGGCATGGATCAGATGGGCGGGCCCCACTACTCCCTGCCCGACGTCATCCAGACCGACGCGGCCATCAACCCCGGCAACTCGGGCGGCCCCCTGCTGGACCTGACCGGCCGCGTGGTGGGCGTCAACTTCGCCATTGAATCGCCGGTGCGCGGCAGCTCCGGCATTGGCTTCGCCATCCCCGTCAGCATCGTGCAGCGGGTTGTGCCCGCCCTCATCGAGAATGGCGAATATCACTACGCTTACCTGGGCATCCGCGGCCAGAGCGTCACCCCCGAGCTGGCCGAGGCCCTGGATTTGCCCGACAACGTCCTGGGCGCTTATGTAGATGAAGTCTCGCCCGGCGGCCCGGCCGACAAGGGCGGCGTCAAGGGCGGCTCCAAGGTCATTGAAGAAAACGGCATCCAGTTGCACAAGGGCGGCGACATCATCACCGCCATCGATGGCGAGCCGGTGCGCCAGTTCAACGACCTGGTCTCTTACCTGGTGACCAAGGCCGCGCCGGGCCAGGAAGTCACCCTGACTGTGGTGCGGGACGGCAAGGAAAAAGACCTGAAAGTCACCCTGGGTGAACGTCCCAAGCAAGTCGAACAGACTCCCTCTGAGGAAGCAGGCAACATCTCGCCCAAGGCCGCCATCGCCATCGCCCGCGATACGGTGGAAGAACAGGGCCTGCTGAAAGGCGAGATCAAGGAAACCACAGTCATGCCTGGCACTTATAACGGCAAGGACGTGTGGGTGGTCGAACTCAGCAACGGCAAGAAGAGCGTTGACGTCACCATAGATGCGGTGACGGGCGATGTGCTGGCCACCGAAAGCAAGTAATCGTCAAATTTCTTCTCCTTCTTAAACGCCCCGGCTAATTCCCAGTCGGGGCGTTTTGCGTTGGGGGGCAGACGGGATGCTTGCCTGTGACTCTTAAAGGAAGGCGCTTGAGCGTCTTTCAGCTATGAGCCCGGCCCCTCGGCGCCGGGCGGAGGCGCCAGTCTGGAATCGGCCTCAATCCCGCGTTCTCCGGCGCACCCGCCACCGCCTGGGACTAAAAGCCCGGGCCCAAAGCTGAAATCGGCTGAAACAGACCACGATCGGCAGCCTGCCCGGATTTTGCAACGCCCTCCACAATGGCCCGCCCGCTTGCGTCGCCTATTCGCTATTTTCTGGCTTCCCGGCCCGCAGCGTGCTAAAATGGCCGACATGAACGCTCCCATTCTCGAACTGAACGCCTGCGCCCGGCAGGCCGCCGAGTGGCGTCGGCAAGGGCTGACAGTGGTTTTCACCAACGGGCATTTCGATCTGCTGCACGCGGGCCATGTGGCCTATCTGCAAGCAGCCCGGGCCATGGGCGACCGCCTCATCGTGGGACTGAACAGCGACGCCAGCACCCGCCGCCGCAAAGGCCCGACCCGCCCCATCCTTCCCCGGGATGAACGGGCGCACCTGTTGGCGGCGCTACGCGCGGTGGATGCGGTTCTGCTTTGGGAGCAGGATGATTTTCGGGAAGCCGTAGCGGCGCTGAAACCGGCGATCTACGTGAAAGGCGCGGACTGGAACCGGGCGAACGGCCCCAAACCGCCGGAAGCCGAGATCGTGGAAAACACTGGCGGAAGCGTAGCTTATGTCGAATTGACGCCCGGACGCTCCACCTCCACCCTGGTGCGGGACATCCTCCGACGACATGGATGCGAGGCCGAGGGCGAAGCATGACCGAAACCATTCCTCCTGAACTCCCCGAAGAGGATATCCACCCCTCCATCGCCCGCAATGCCGCGGTGCTCAGCGCCGCCAGCATCTTCAGCCGGGCATTGGGCATGGTGCGGGAGATCATCATCCCGCATTTTTACGGGGCCTCGGGCCTGGTTTCGGCCTATGCCCTGGCCGAATTCGTGGCCAAAATCCTCTACGATCTGCTGGTGGGAGGGATGCTCTCCGCGGCGCTGGTGCCGGTGCTCAGCGATTATCGCCGTCCCGAAAAACGGGCCGAATTCGCGCGGGTGATCAGCGTCATCTTTTCGGCTATCGCCATTTTGGCCGCGGCCGTCGTCCTCATCGTCGAGGTCTTCGCTCCGCAGATCGTCTTCCTCATCGGCGGCGATCTCTCGCCCGAATATCAGACCACCGCCATTCACCTCATGCGCCTGACCGCGCCGGTGATCTGGGTGTTCAGCAGCTCCGGAGCGCTGGCCGCCATCCTCTTCGCCCGCGAGAAATTCACCCTAGTGGCGCTGGGCGACGCCCTCTACAACATGGGCGTTATCATCATCGCCCCCCTGTTTTACAAACGCCTGGGCATCGATGCGCTGGCCGTGGGCATGTTGCTGGGCGGGATCATCCAGTTGAGTTTTCGTCTGCCCGAGATGCGGGGCTCGGGCCTGCGCTTCACCCTGAATTTTCGGCATCCCGCCTTGAAACGGGTGTGGGTGCTCTATCTCCCTATTCTGGCAGCGGTGCTGGTGAACATCGTGCAGGGGGGCATCGACCGGCGGCTGGCCAGCGGCACAGGCGATAGCAGCCTGGCCTATATGCGCACCGCCACCACGCTCTATCAACTGCCCCACGGACTGGTGGCCGTGGCCATTTC
>WGCR01000511.1 GCA_015493675.1 Anaerolineae bacterium | reverse complement strand
CTGGCTGGCAAAGCCGGGCGGGCACATCATCAGCGATGCCCGGAAGCACGAATTTGTGGCGGGAGAGAGCCTGTTTCGGGGGCGGGCCTTGCCGAATGTGGCCTGGGTGCGGCTGGCCCTGCTGGTGGAGGACACCATCAGCTATCTCACCCCGGTCGGCTGGCTCATCGCCCGCATCCTCGGCTGGGGCCAATCCAACGCCCGCACGGACCAGCGCTGGCGGGATTTCGTGCGGGGCGTGCAGTCGGGCTTTGCCGCGGGCTACGGGCGCAGCGATGCCGCTCGGGCCGATGTAAACGCTTATCTGGCCGAGGGCATTGCCTGGCATCTGGCTGATCCACGCGGCCTGAACATGGAAAATCCCCGGCTGCATAAGCTGCTTCGGGCCACGGTGTTCAGAGAGGCGTTTTACAAGATGTGATGTTTCAGGGATTGGGGATTTCGGGAAAGATCGGAGATAATGAACGATGTAACCCCACTTTATTCTTCAAGGATATTCTATGCGCATCATCCTCTTCACCGGCAAGGGCGGCGTGGGCAAGACCAGCATCAGCGCCGCCACAGCCATCCGATCAGCCCAGCTAGGGCATCGCACCATCGTCGTCTCCACCGATCCCGCTCATTCTCTGGGTGATAGTTTCGATCGGGCCATTGGCCCCGAGCCCGTGCAACTGGCTCCCAATCTCTGGGCGCAGGAAATCGATCTGCTGCATCAGATGGAGCAGAACTGGGGCGCGGTGCAGCAATATCTGGCCACCCTGTTTGCGTGGCGGGGCATGGATGGCATGATGGCGGAGGAGGCCAGCATTCTACCGGGGATGGAGGAACTGGCCAGTCTGCTGCAGATTGGCAGCCTGGCTGATTCAGGCGAATATGATGTGATAGTCGTGGACATGGCTCCCACCGGCGCCACCCTGCAATTGTTGGCTTTCCCCGAAATGGCCACCTGGTACATCGAAAAAATCTTCCCCTTCGAGCGCACGGCGATGAAGATCGCCCGCCCCATCATGCGCTCTGTTTCCGATATCCCTATGCCCGAAGAGGATTTCTTCAATGCCGTGGAGGCGCTGGTGCGGGACCTGAGCCGCCTGGAATCCCTGCTCACCGATCGGGACACCAGCAGCGTGCGGCTGGTGGTGAATCCCGAGAAGATGGTGATCAAGGAGGCGCAGCGGGCATTCACCTATCTCAACCTTTACAACCTGCCCGTGGATGCGGTGATCAGCAACCGGCATCTCCCGGACGAGGTGTCAGACCCTTACTTCGTCCAATGGAAAGAGCGCCAGGCCCACTATCGGGAGGTCATCGAGGATTCCTTCGCACCGTTGCCCGTTTTCTCTGTCCCCTTGCTAGATTCCGAAGTTGTCGGCTATGACAGGCTGGACAAGATGGGCCAGGCCGTGTATGGCGAGGCGGACCCCACCCGGATTTATTATCGCGGCAAGGCGCAGGAGCTGATCAAGCAAGGCGATGATTACATTCTGCTCCTGCCCCTGCCGCTGGTGAAGAAAGGAGACATCAATCTGCATCGCGGCGCGTATGACGAGCTCATCGTGCGCATCGGCGGCTGGAAACGCCACATCAGTCTGCCTTCGACGCTATCGGGCAAAGAGGTGGCGGGCGCCCGCTATCGCGAAGACCATCTGGAGATCAGGTTCAGATAAATTTCGTAACTGCTTACGCACCCGACTCAAGAGCCACGAAGGCTCGAAGTTTCACGAAGACACGAAGAAAAATGAAAGAATTGCTTCGTGTCTTTGTCCCCCTTCGTGTCTTCGTGGCAAAAATGGGGCAGAATACCTGAGTAGTTACTAAATTTCATACGACTCACCCGCCGGGCGTCAAAGAAAACGTAAATTCGCCTGTGCGATTGAAGACAGACGATTTATCGCCGTTGCTGTCAACGCCTCGCAAGAGATAGGCGTAGTTGTTGGCCGCATCGGCTGCAGCGCCGGCGTGGGTCCAACTGCCGGACGTCGTCGTTGCCACAGTCACCCCGGCATCTTCGGGCTGGAAGTAGAAATCTGTACTGTAAAGGATGTCGTATTGGACAAATTGGGGCGCGGGCGTCCAGGCAAGGGTCACATCGGTTCCGTCGGTAGTGATAGCTGTCAACATGACCAAAACTTCGTCGCTGTTTTCGCTGGTGAGATCATTTTGTTGGTAATCGTGGGCGGGCGTGAAGGTGCGCACAACAAAATAGTAAGTCTGTCCGGGCGTCAGTCCATCGACCGTCAACGAATCATCATATTTGCTGGCTGTCTTCCCCGCCGAATCATAGGGTCCGCCCGCAGTCGTTGACATCAGCACCTCGTAGTAACCGCCATCGTCTGTATATCGAATCGGATTCCAGGTCAACTGCACTTTCGACATGGTAAGGTCACCTGGATAAAATTTAGTTGGGGGCACGGTTTGTGTTTCCCGCCAATCCGTATCAGGAGCAGAAACACAATCGTCCGTATTCACAATGTCTAACATGTTGTAGCCATAATCGCCAAACTCAAAAAATCGGGAGCAAAAGCTGGCGGGGATGACGCCATCCAATTGATTCTTCTCCAAGTACAGTTCGTCCAAATTTGTCAGGCTGTCAAATGCCGGTATGTTGCCCTCGAATCGGTTTTCGCCCAGAAGCAAACTGCTGAGATTGGGTAGGTTTGAAAAGTCTGGAATCACTCCAGTAAGATGATTGTTATCCAGGTAAAGCTCGACTAAATCAGGAAGGTTTGTGAAGTCAGGAACCGGGCCGGTCAACCGGTTGTGGGCGAGATTGAGGGTTTGGAGGTTAGAGAGATTATGGAAGTCTGGAATAGAGCCAGAGAGTTGGTTGTATTCGAGCCCGAGATAGGTCAAGTCTCCCAGATTGGAAAAATCAGGAACATCACCGTCAAATTCATTATAAAGCGCTTCGAATGTCCTCAATTTCGGTAAATTTGAAAAATCGGGAATTGGACCGTTAAGTTGATTCATATCCACCCACAACTCTTCCAATTTTGACAGATGAGAAAAATCGGGAATTTCACCCACAAGGTGATCTTCCCCCACATGCAGAGACTTCAGTCTTTCAAGGTAGAGGAAATCTGGTATCTGTCCACTCAGTGGATTATCACTCAAATCGAGCTTCCATAATAACGGGAGAGGGAAATCGGGGATGTTTCCAGTCAATTCATTGCTACTCAGAACTAGTTGTTGAAGAAAAGGCAGTTGGGCAAAATCTGATAGTGGGCCTCGCAGGCCATTAATTTCAAGATGAAGTTCTGATACATGGCCGCTCCGACAGGAGACGCCAGCCCAACTGCAGGGAGTGTTTGTCTGTTTCCAACCATCGTTATAGTACCAATTTTCCCCATCTGTTGTATCGTAAAAATCAACCAATGCTTGACACTCCGATTCAGGAATTTCGAATACAGATGCACAACTGAAATCGCTTTCGGGTTGTGATTGCGCTTGAATGCCACCACTGGGAATGAAAAGAGAAAACAACAGCAACAACATGGCTACCACGCCAATGGTGGCTGTCCACCTTAATCTATGAACGATAAAATTCATGATATACTCCTGATTGAACGGTTACTTAGTGAACGTCCAGAAATAACTTCCCCTTTTTCGCTGCACCACTGGCCGAGTAAACTCGGGCTCTTTAGGCGCTTCGCGCCACAAGGTCGCCCTACGGCGACCCCACAACGGGGTTGTAACAGGCGGCGAAGACCGCCTTTGAGGCGCAGG
>WGCR01000510.1 GCA_015493675.1 Anaerolineae bacterium | reverse complement strand
TCTTCGCCAACTGGGGCATGAACAACTACGATCTGCTCAACGGCAACAACTTCGAAGGCTTCCCGCCCGACGGTGCAAACGACTGGCCCAACTGGCACAATGTCATGTTCGGGCCTTTCGAGGATCACAAAGGCAACTACTTCGATTGGATGGCCCAGGCCCGGCAGCCCAACATGACCATGATCGAGACCTATGAGATCGACGGCTATCACGAAAACAACCCCTGCGACGATCCCGGCTTCGTCCCCAACTACCGCAAGATGCGCTTTGGCCTGGGCAGCGCCCTGCTCAATGACGGTTTTTACAGCTACGAGATCGGCACTAATGGCCACGGCAGCCTCTGCCTGCTGTGGTTCGACGAGTACGACAACGCCGGCGCGGGCCGCGGCTATCTGGGCCAGCCCCTGGGCCCGGCCTATCGCCTGGACAACCTGCCCCTGGGCGCCAACCAGGTGAACGGCGGCGATTTCGAGACCCAGGCCGATATGGATAGCTGGCGTTTCTGGGTGGACACAGATGAAGGCTACCAGGCGACTTACACGCAGGATACGACGACCTCCGCCACCGGCGACGCGTCCGCCCGCATCGAGATCACCCAAACCGGGGGAAGCGATTGGCAGGCCGAGATCGACAACGGGCCCATGGAGGTCATCTCCGGCACTGACTACACCCTCAGCTTTTGGGCCAAAGCCGACCGCGAACGCGCCATCGGAGCCTGGGTGCAAATGGATCATGATCCCTGGACCGATTTCATCGATTTTGGCGACCCCGTTCTAAGCACCGACTGGCAGCACTTCGAACTCACAGCCAACGCCTCGGGCGATGACACACAGGCCATCCTCATGTTCGGCCTCAGCGAGAGCCTGGGAAGCGTCTGGCTGGATGACGTGCAGCTTCGACAGGGCAGCCGCGACGCGTGGCGGCGGGATTACGATAATGGGTCAGTCCTTCTCAACGCCACCACCGTCACCCACACCATCACGCTTGATCGCACGTATCGAAAGATAGACGGCGGTCAGGACCCCGCGCACAATGACGGCAGCCTGACAGCGGAGGTGGAACTGGGCCAGCGCGACGCCATCATCCTCCTGCGCACCGACATCTACCTGCCGTTGATCACCATCACAGCCCAAAACGCCACCGACCTGCGGCTAAGCTGGGAGAATGACGGCAGCTACGCCCGCTACCGCGTGTACCGGGACACCGCTCCCTACTTCATCCCGGCAGGGACGCCCCGGGCGACCATCGATCAGGCTCCCTGGCAGTTCGACGACATCGGCGCGCTGGGCGACCCCGCAGTCAACCACTACTACAAAGTGCTGGGCGAGGGAACCGACGGCTCATCCACCCTCTCCAACCACGCGGGCGAGTTCGATTTCGGGCTGGTGGCGGGCGGCTAGTACACGAAGGCCGAAATGATTGTATGGTCTGCTTTTGAAAATAGAACACGGATGAACACAGAAAAACACGGATAATTCAAAAAATCTGTGACCGAAGGCCGTGTCAATCCGTGTCATCATCTTTCATCGGTGTCGGCGCGGGCTTGCCCGCCGTCGGACAGCTATGCTAATGCGCCGCGCCGGATGTGCGATCCGGCGCACTTTTCCCGTTTAACCCGCCGGATTGCGAATCCGGCTGGACGCAAGCGCAAGCAGCTCACTATTCAACGACTTACGCCTCCTTGTACTAGAGCGGCTTGTGCGCATCCCACCACGGCGCGAAGTGAGTGGGTGCGGTGGCTTCGGATGGATCTCGAGGCGGATTATGGCACTTGCCGCCCGTCTGCGTCACCCGATCCAACGCCTCAAGCGTGGTGTAGTAATACGATTCGGCCCGTTCGGGCGTGGCCCCAATCGCGACCATGCCCAGTTTGCCATATTCCGAAAGCGCGCCAATGAGATGGAAGACCATGCCTTCTTGAGTGCCGCCATGAAAGTGCAACCCCTCGCACAGGGCAATGTCCATCAGGTCTTCGGGCGTCAATCCCCGATAGGCGTCACTGTGAAGATTATCGGTGGCGTAATAGTAGCGAGGCTGATCCGTCCCGGTGTAGTAGAGGCCATCTTCGAGATTGTATTCGCCATGAGTGAGGAACTTCAGCGTCATAAACGGATGCGTGGTGCCCCCCTTGCGAAGATTGATCTCCAGAGCGTAGTGATCCCAGCCGCCATCGAGCCTGGGGACAGAGACAAAATCTACAGAGAAGCGCCCGATAGCGCCGCGGGTGCTGAGTGCGTGTCCCACCCGACGCCCAATCTCCTGTAGATCAGGCCTATAAGCTCCATCCGCTGGGAAGGTAGCGCCAAGATACACTTGCTTCGTAGGCCCTCCCAAAATCTGTTCATGAGTGGAAACGACAGTGCCCTGTCCCAGCGGGTTGATCAATCCTTGCACCGAAGGTTAGCGCTTGCCTTCTCCCTCGACGAACACCTCAACAATGCCTTGCATCTCGGCGAACTTACGCATGAAGC
>WGCR01000509.1 GCA_015493675.1 Anaerolineae bacterium | reverse complement strand
TTAAGAGGAGCTAACTCATGGCTATTTCAACACCCCCCACCCCTGATGACACCCAGACGAAACCCAACGGCAATGACGCCGCACCCGTCCCCGCCACGCTGACCTCCCCGCCCCTGTGGCTGTGCGACGTGACCAAAGAGCCGGTGGCGCCGGACGCCTGTCTGGCCTGCGCCCGCAACGGGCGCCCCGAAGGCTGTTCCTTCACCCCGCCCATCCTCGAAGCCCTGCGCAGCTCCATGAAGAGCGACGCCGCGCTGCGGGCGATCTATTCCTGGGCCGCACAGCAGGATGTGACCGTGCTGCGGGTGAGCAGTCTCACGGGCTGCACCCGTAAGGCCTGGTATCGCCTCATCCAGGGCACGCCCCTGGAGACGCCCAGTCGCCATTGGGCGCGGCTGCGAGGAACCATTTTTCACAAGGCGTTGGAGAGCATGGCCGACGAAACGGTCATGGCCGAACAGCGCTTCATTGTGGACTTGCGTCCCTTTGGCGTCAAGGCCGCCATAGCGGGCATGGTGGATCACTACGACCCTGCCACGGGCGTGCTCACCGACCTCAAGACGATGAACACGTGGAAGAAGCTATCCCAATATCCAGACCTGCCGCACAAACACCACATTGCGCAAGTGTGGATTTATGGCTGGCTGCTGGAGAAAGCGGGCCTGGGCTATCCCCGCAAGATGGAGATCACCTACATGACCATGGGTGACATCCGCACCGTGCCCGTGGGACTGCCCACGCCCGAAGGCAAGCAATACGTCGAGGCCCGCATCGTGGCCAAGGCCAAAGCCATCGTCGAGGCCGACCCCACCCAGGGGCCGAAGGGCGACGCCCAGGCTGACTGGGAATGTCGCTACTGCCTCTTCAAAGCGGCCTGCCCCGACAAACGCAAGACCCCGCCTAAGCCGAAGAAAAAAACGGCAAAGGCGAAAAAAGGTTGATATGAGGTTGGAGACGGCTTTCCGCCTCTCCACCCCGTCACCAGGACGATCTGGCTTCCCGCCTTTTCGTCCTGGTGACGACACCTTTCATTGCCCGGGCAACCACCGTCAAAAATGACGATGGCTGCATCCATCGTCAGAAATGACGTGGTGAGCTGGCGGCCAGAGGGGAGACGATCACGGTCGTTTCCCCCGTGGTCACCAGACCACGCACAGGCGACGGCTTCCCGCCTCGCCTGCACCTTAACAATCCCATACCCAATCAATCTTTTTCAGACGAGGGCCGAAAGGCCCACCATCAAACAGAGGAGAATTTACTATGGCATACAGCGCCTGTCACACCCCGCCATTTCCGGAAACGGGAACGGCGGCAGACGAGTGGGACATCAACGAATGGCGGCGTATTTACGACGCCGTGGTTGATGATGTCAACGACGGTCTCGGAGTCGTTGTGATGTACTTCACCGACGGCTCCAAAGGGACTGCACTTGCCGACGTTCTGGAAGAAATCTTCCAGGGCTATCGCCCCGAGGAGATTCGCCAGGCCGTGGACGAGGCCATCGCCCGCCAGGATTGATTCCCCACCCTGGACGATTGTTTTCACCCCCGGAGCGGGACGCGTTCAACGTCCCCGCGACGGGGATGACAGACGCGTCTTGCTCCACTACTTCCAACAGAGGAGCAAGACCCATGAAAAACGTCAAAGTCACAATCGAAAACTACGGACCTGACATCGACATCTGGCCAAAAGGCCGCAAGGCCGCCCAGCTTGTAAGCTGGCTCATCCTGCATCACGGGCGTTACGATGTGATTACGGGCTGGCACACTAAACACTGGGGCAAATACGGTTATCAGATGATGCCGTTTGTCGTTACCAGTCGTTACGAGCCCACGCTTCCCAAGGCGTGGGCGAAGCGGCTGGAAAAGGAACGCCGGTTTAACGGGCTGTTGCCCGTGTCCACCCTCTCTCTGCTGCTGGGCGGAGTTTCCTGGGAGCAAGCGGAAGCCGCCCGCGACAACGCCGTCAAACTCCCCGTGACCTACACGGGCGAGTATTACATCGTGGGCGATGGCGTGAACGCCCGTCGTTTTTCTTTCCGCAGCCAGATGGACTACGTTCTCGCCCCCCAGTCCATTCTGTACCCGTGGGATAAAATCCTGCGCAAGGGCGAAGCGTGGTTCTACTTTGAGGAGGCGTGAGCATGGAAGTTGAGTTCACGCTCCCCAGCGAGGGCGCTTTCGACTTGGTAAACCAGCGGCTCCACGCCCACGGGCGCCGATTCAAGATGCTCCCGTCGCAGCTTCTGCGGGCGCTTCTCGCTGGCCGGATCATTCCGATTCGCCGCGAGGGATGCCTGGTCATCTCCAACGGCTGCGATCAGGCCACAACAGTGGTTTTCGATGTGCCCGATAGGGAGTCCCTTTCCCTCATTCGGGCCATGCGGGAGTGGCCCGAGACGCACGACGGCCTGACCTTCGGGGACTTCCTGCTCAACGTGGCCCTGGGCCACTACGACATCGTGGAAGCTCCCCGACGCCAGACGAAGAACAACGGCAACGGCCACGCACGGCCCCGATGCCGGGTCTGCGGGCGACCCCTCACGTCGCCCGAAGCCATCGTCAAAGGCATCGGGCCGGTGTGCGAGGCCAAACTTCAGACGATGGCCGCCTGACAGCGGCCAGCCACCAATCAGAGGAGGCGTCCTATGGACGACATTCTTAACTTCGTGCAGTGGCCCTACCTGGGCGCTGTCACCGTGACGATGACCATCTTCTGGCCCAGGTCGCGTTACCGCTCCACAGACCGCCCGTTTCACGAGTTTGTGGAGTGGGTGACTGGGGCGTCCAGCCCCGTTCGTCACTTTGTCGCGCTGAAGAAAGACCGCCGGCGCGACGTGATCGCCGTGGTCATCGACCTGGGCCGCATTCCCGACACCTTCAAGGAACGCGTCGAGGCTACCGCCAGGATGCTGGTCGAATGGGGCTTCACCGACCAGGATGAGGCGGCGGCTCTCGATTTCTTGAAAAAATCGGGGGCAGAGGTCGTCATCATTGAAGCCAACTGACTTTCCACCCCGGAGTGAGACGCGTGCTGCGTTCCCTTCGGGGGATGACAGACGCGTCTCGCTTCTTACGTTTTCACAAAGGAGATATGAGATGTTACCTAAAGACGCCACAATCAATACCGACCAACTGCGCGGCCTCGTGCGTGAGCGCAACATCTATGCAACCGCATTGGAGAGCATTGCGGCATTAGAGGCCCCGCCTGATGCAGTCAGCGCGGCGAATGAAGCCATGCGCATTGCCCGCAACGCACTGGAAGAGGCTAAAGCACCCGCTGACAAATGAGTTCAGCCACCACCCCGGAGTGGGACGCGTGCTGCGTTCCCTTCGGGGGATGACAGACGCGTCCTGCTCCACCATTTTCAACAGAGGAGCAGGATCATGATCAAACGCGGCTATTACGACGAGATCACCTGGACAGACGATCCCACCATTTTCCCCAAAGTCACCGCCCTCATCAACGAAGTGCGCAACAACGTTGATGAGCATGGCGGTTGGGACTTTGGTGCGGACGTGGACCACGTGGGCCGGGGCACGGCGTTGAATTGGGACCTGTACGGCTTTGGAAATGATGTCCACACCGGACAATTCCTGGCCGTGATTCAGGTCCGCCATTACTACAAGCGATCCCGTCGCGCTTGGCCCAATGTGCGGAAGTCGTACTTCCTCATCGGAAAAAATGAGGATGGTACGGCTTTTGCTCATCCCGTATCGGCTCAGGCGGTGCATTACGCCATCCGAAACTGCCTGGACGTGGTGAAACACGTTCAGGATTGGATTTTCGGTGGCGATTACGCCGCCATGAAACGACAGGGCGACTTGGCCCTGATTCCACTGAAACGCGCTCCAAAGGGCGAAAAGGTGGAAACAGAGGCCATGATCCTTGAAAACTCGCACCGCATTGAAGCGGACGAGTTTCGGATCAATGGCGTCCTGTACGCCAAGAATCCCCGGATGACGCACTTGCCCGGCACACACCCCCCAATCCAACACACGGGGTGGTGCAAAGTAATTGTCGGGCGCCGTGGGCGATTTTGGAATTTTGCTTCGCCCACATTCGACTAGGGTATGGGATTGTCCCGCCACCAGGATGCACTGGCTCCCCGCCTTTGTGTCCTGGTGGCCACCACCTTCAAAAACGACGTGACTGGTGATCAGAGGGGAGACGATCACGGTCGTTTCCCCCGTGGCCACCAGGCCACGCTGCACCTTAATAACTTCATACCAACCTGAATTCACAAGACGAGGGCCGAAAGGCCCACCACAACAACCAGAGGAGACAACCGATGAGAGAAAGTTACACCCTCATTCCCCACCCGGATGATCAGCGGATTGTGTACGCCGTCTGGCAAGAAAAATCCGCGTATCGTGGCTACAAATGGCCCAGCGGATTTTTCGAGCCAACGGAGGAGGAGGTGCGATTCTACGCGGAGAACAGGGGCAAGACGTTTCAGGTCCCTGGCCTGTCATCGAAGCCTCTCTGCATCTACCCGCATCTCCATCAAGCGCCCCAATGGGTGCGCATGGGAGCGGCTTTCGCAGGCATCCGCAAAGGTTACGCCCTGATTTACGAATCGGGCTACACCTACATACCGGATCGCCTGCGGGCAATCGTTTATCCCGCTGCACCCAATCGGAAGCCTCTCCGCCTTTACTCGGAGGATGAGGACATTCTCGTCCACCTGACCTGGAAACATGTCAACCGAGCAAAGAAGGCGAAGAAGGTCACTGCATCTGACAAGGACTGGACATGCGGCATCGGCAGATTGCCTGCCATGTATCTGGTCTGGTCCACCAGCAACCATCACAAACTTTAGACGATTTCCACCCCCGGAGCGGGACGCGTTCAACGTCCTCGCGACGGGGATGACAGACGCGTCTTGCTCCACCATTCCCCTCAGAGGAGCAAGACCATGAGTATTTTTGATGCTACTCACCAAACCACCCAATTCACCATTGACGATGCTTACGCTCTAAAAAGCGCATTTGTCGAGACGATGGATGCGCTGAAAGATGCGCAGGCAGCCCTGGCCCGAGCCGAGAATGCCGCCAACCGCGTTCATGCCTCGGCCCGCTTCCAACTGCGAGACGCCAATGAGAGCGACGTCGTAGCAGCTTTCTGGACGGCGCTTCTCCGCTCTCTTCCCGCCCGCATGGTGATGAGCCATGAGGCGCAGGAAGACCTGGACAAGTGGGTCGGAAGCCATGAATATCGCAGCCGAGGCCGCTATCCCCGCGCTTTCCCGGAGTTCACCATTGAGAACATTCTGGAGAAAGCGACGGAGGTTGAAAGCCAAAGCGACTTTCACCTGCGCAACTGGGCGCTGACGGTCTACAAGCATTTCGTGGGCTATCCCGAAGCGCCCCACGAGGTGAAAGTGCCGCAGAGGGTCACGGCGGACGGATACGTTTCCAGATTCGGCGTAAGAATCGGCTGGCAAATGCGCAACTTCGCCGATCTGGATCGCCTGTTCCACTACCTGGACGGGCGTCCGGCAGAAGAGTTCGATCCATACAACGCCCCCGCAGTCACGGCGGTCAAAGATGCCGTTGAAAGCGGGAAAATGAGCGGTGAAACGGATTACTTCAAGTTTCGCTGCTACCAGAACGGCAACCTGCACCTGACGTTCAAACGTCGGGACCTGGTTGCCCAATGGGAAAGCCTGGCCCGCCAGGGCCTGGTCGAACGCATGAACAACATCTACTAGACGATTTTTTTATCCCCCCGGAGCGGGACGCACGCACTGCGTCCCCGCCATCCGGGGATAGCAGACGTGCGTTTCCGCTCCTCTCAACAGAGGAGCAGAAACCATGCAGAAGAAACCTTACGTCACACGCGTGTACAACAGCCACGCCAGCGTTACCCTGCTGGGCGTGGTGGTTGACGCCCAGGCCGACGAGGTTCACTACCTCTCGGCCATCGGCCCGAAAGGTTCGCTCCAGTCCATCTGGGCGTCCCTGGCCAGCCGCAGCAAGGGCAGCGTTGATGTGTCCTCGGAGTACGCATACTCCGAGGATGGGAAGTTCCTGGGGCCTGCATTCGACAGCCAGTGGCGACTGAAGGGCGCCTCGGGCATGAAAGCTTTTTGGAGCCCCTTGCCCAACACGGCCTGGAGCCACATGGTGGCCGTGAGCGGCGATGTCCGGGATAACAAGATCATCGTCGTCACGGACCCGCAGGCAGTGTACTGGGCGGGCAAAGAGCGCAAAGCCCGCATCACAGCGGCCATGCCGGAATTCACGCGGCGTTTCGTGGCTGCTCTGAACACCCACTCTGATGTACCCGTTCTGGAAGAATGGGGGGAGGCGCTTCTGCAAAGCGCCATCATCAACCGATGGGTGCGGTCTCTGACCGCCCAGGGCGATGCGCTCATCGCCGGGCGGGTGTTTTTCAGCCTGCCCAACATTCTCGGCGCCATCCGCCAGCACCTGGGCGTCGGCGGGGGGGTGGTCCAATGAGACTCGCAGGACAAGAGAAACTGGGCTACTATCCCACCCCGCCCAAGACGCTGCGCCTGCTGGCGCAGGCTTTGAAACCCGAGACCGGCGGCCTGCTGCGCTTGCTCGACCCCTGCGCGGGGAAAGGTGAGGCCCTGGCTGCCGCAGCCAACGCCCTCAAAGGCCAGGGCGGCCAGGTGGAGACCTACGCCGTGGAACTCTCGCACACCCGTGCGGCGGAAGCGGCGAAGGCGCTGGATTACGTGATCCAGACCACCTGGTGGGACGTGACGACCCGCAATAAGGCGTTCTCCCTGCTCTGGCTCAACCCGCCCTATGATTGGGAATACGGGGAGTTGGGAGAGGGCAAGAAACGTCAGCGCCTGGAATACCAGTTCCTGCGGGCGACCGAAGAGAAGCTGATGACAGGCGGCGTGCTGGTGTACATCGTCCCCCGCATGATTCTGGCCCGCCCCAACGTGGCCCGATTCATCGCCGGTCACTTCGACCATGTGACCGTGTGGCAACTCCCAGCGGCTGAGTACGACCGTTTCAACCAGGTCGTGCTCATGGGCGTGCGACGGCGCAAGACCCAGCGGGATGAGGCCGTGGAAGCGGCCCTCATCGAAGCTGGCAAGGGCGGCCCGATCCCGTCCCTGGAGACGGCTGCGGAGATTTACACCGTGCCCGTCAACAAGGTGGACGGCAAGAGCTTCTTCTTCCGCAAGGCGATCATCACCCCGGAGGAGGGCGCGGCCATTGCCGCCCGCCACGGCGTGCTGGTGGCCAACGCCAAATGGCGGGACGCCCGGCGCATTGAGGACGGCACGGAGGGCTTCCAGCCCCTCATGCCTCTGCGCCGCGGCCATCTGGCCATGCTAATCTCCAGCGGCCTCATGGGCGTGCAGCGCCTGGGCGACCTCGTGATCCGCGGCCACGCGGTGAAAGAGGAAGTCCTGGTGGAGAGCAAGAAAGACAAGGATGTGTATCAGGAGAAATTCCAGACGCACATCTTCGTCTTCAACGTTCGCACAGGGGAATACAAGGTCATCTCCGACGCCAAAGCGTTGGAGACGTTTCTGGAAGAGCACGCCATTGAACTGGCGAAGATCATCCAGAAACGCCATGAGCCCCTGTACGAAAAGCCCACGCCCGAGGAGTGGGCGTCCGTCGCAGGCGTGGCCCGCAACAAGCGGCTCCCTGGCCGCAAGGAAACGGGCCTGCTGGACGCCCAGAAGCATGTGGCTATCGCAGCGGCCCGTGGCATCCGCGTCCACGGCCACACCAACGTCGTGGCGGAGATGGGTTTCGGAAAGACCCTCACCGCCCTGGCCGCGGTCGAAACCCTGAATGCGTGGCCCGCCATCGTCATGTGCCCCTCTCACCTCACGGAGAAATGGAAGCGCGAGGTGGAAGAGGGCGTGCCCGGCGCCAAAGGCGTCATCCTGGAGAGCGTCGGAGACATGGATGAACTGGCCCGCACCTATCGCCCCGGCGAGAAGGTGGTGGCCATCGTCAGCAAGGAGCGAGCCAAGCTCGGCTCCGGCTGGCATCATGCGCCCACTGTGCACATGCAGTTGATCCGCCGTGAAAAAGACGGCACGCCCGTCTATGGCAAGGTGGCTGTCTGCCCCCGCTGCGGCCATGATGTACTGGACAAAGAGGGGATTCCCATCCTGTTCAAAGAGCAGTTGGGAAAGAAGCGCACGCGTTGCTCCAACGCGGACTGCGGCGAACCCCTTTACCAGTATGGCGGTTTCCGTCGCTGGCCTCTGGCCCAGTATATCCGGGACCACCACAAGGGCTTCTTCAAGCTCCTGGTGGCGGATGAGGTCCACCAGTACAAGGCCAAGGCGTCAGATCAGGGGCGGGCTTTTCAGCACCTGATCAACGCCACGGGGAAGGTCCTTACTCTCACCGGCACGTTCTTCGGCGGCAAGAGCACCAGCATCTTCTGGCTGCTCTATCGCCTGTCCGGGGACGTTCGTCAGGAATTCCAGTTCCACGACGAACGCCGGTGGGCAAGCCTCTTCGGGCGGTTGGAAGTCACCTACCGCAAGAATGGCGGGGCCGATGAAGACGGAGCCTTTTCGGGCACGCGGCGCTATCGCAACAAAGCCAAAGAACTGCCGGGCATCTCCCCGCAGATCGTGCGGTATGTCCTGCCCACGACCATCTTCGCGAAGGTGGCCGACCTGGGCTATGACATGCCGAGTTATGCGGAAGATGTCATCCGCATCCCCATGACGCCAACGCAGGAGGCGGACTATCAGACGGTTCACGACGACCTGCTGGCGGAGTACAAGGCTCATCGCTTCGACAGCGAAGGGCCGTCGTGGTTGGGCATCTGGCTGCAAACCAGCCTTTCCCGGCCCAACTCCGCTTTCCGGGCTGAAGAGGTCACCCGGCTCAAGAAGAAGATTGGTAAGCAGGAGATCCGCGAGACCGTCATGTCTCTGCCCGCGCTGGTGGACCCGGACGACCCCACTGACCTGCTTCCCAAAGAAGAGTGGTTGGTGGATGAGTGCCGGAAGGACGCGGTTTCGGGGCGCAAGGTGCTGGTCTATGTCCGCCAGACGGCCAGCCGTGACATTCAGCCCCGGCTGGAGCAGGTGTTGACCAGCGCCGGGCTCCGCGCCCGCGTTCTCCCCGCCAGTCTCTCTCCATCGAAGCGGGAAGCCTGGATCGAGAAGCACGTGGATGACATCGACGTGCTGATCGTGAACCCCCGCAAGGTGGAGACTGGTTTGGATTTGGTGGCGTTCTCCACCGCCATCTTCTACGAGCCTGATTACAGCCTTTACACGCTGTGGCAGGCCATGCGACGGGTGTGGCGGCTGGGCCAGACCCAACCGGTCAACGTCATCTACCTGGTGTACCAGGATACACTGGAAGAGGCGGCGTTGACGCTGATGGGCGAGAAGCTGAAGGCGGCCATGCTGCTGTATGGCGACAACGCCAACAGCGCCATCAGCGAAAACGTCGGCGACGGCGACTTCCTCGGCGAACTGGCCAAGCGGGTCATGGCCGGGGAAGACCTTTCCGCCGGCGGCCTGACCGGCCTGCTCAAGCCCGACACCCGCACCACCACGAAGCCGTGGGGCAGCCCCACCCAGACGACCCCGCCCGTGCCCAAGCGCCCCGACTGGAAGACGCTGGTTCGACAGTACAGCGCCAACGGCAACGGACGCAAAAAGCGCCGCAAAAAAGCGGTCTCTTCCGCTCAAATGGCGCTCTTCTAGGTTGGTATGAGGTTTGGTGCAACAACGCCCGGAGTGATGCTGGCTTCCCGCCTTCATCGCTTCCGGGCGTTCGTTTTTGCGAAAAAAGGATATAATGACACTGGCATTGGTTCCACTTGCCGAAAAGGTGTTCACATGATTCACATGATTAGAAGAGACTTCGACATCATTCTCGTAGCCACAGGGTTTATTTTGGCCGTCACGAACGTTGGCTATTTGATCCTGAAGGTGAAGCCGGAAAATGTTCGGTCGATCATTCAATTGACGCCAGGAATCTTGGGCTTGGTCATGGGTATGATCGGTATGGTCTTGATGGAGGTGAAAAAGGGTAAAAAGACCGTCAAGGAAGCCGTTGCCATTGTAACGACCCAGATGCTTTTGCTGGGGTTGTTTATCCTCATCGTCACCCTCATTCGAAAGTAACGCCATCTTTGACGGTGGTTGCCCGGGCAATAGATTGTCCAGCAGCGTAGGAAGCGGTAAAATAGAGCTATCAAAAACCTGAAACCCCTGCCTGGCCTCGGGTTGCTTCACAGACGATCCCCCTTCACCATAGAGGAGCATTCACCATGAAGAAGACGATTTTTCTCGTACTGGGACTTTTAGCGTTGGGATTTTTCTTGCTAGCCGGTGCAACGCAGGCGCAGCAGCCATCAGCCGCCAACGCCTGCAATGAGCTTTTCTTTTCGGAATACGTGGAAGGCTCCAGCTACAACAAGGCCCTGGAGATTTACAACGGCTCGGCTTCCGCGGTTGACCTGAGCAGCTATCAGGTGACCGTCTCGTTCAACGGGGGAGCGTCAGAAAAGTCGCTCAACCTGTCGGGAACGCTGGCAGCGGGAGACGTGTATGTGCTGGCGAATGGCCGCGCGGACGCGGCGATCCTGGCCGTGGCAGACGTGACCAACGACTTCGTGATCAACTTCAACGGCGATGATGCGGTCATCCTGAAGAAAAACGGCGCCATCATCGACGTGATCGGGAAAATCGGTGAGGACCCCGGCAGCTACTGGGGAAGCGGAAGCGTGACCACGAAAGACCACACCCTGCGGCGCAAGGCCAGCGTCACCCACGGCGACGCGGACGGAACAGACGCGTTCGACCCGGCGGTGGAGTGGGACGGGTATCCCAAAGATACGTTCGACGGCCTGGGCTTCCACACGGCCAACTGCGGCGGGGGCGGAACGCCCACGGTCACGCCTACGGCGACGCCTACTTCGACTCCGGCACCGGTGGTCTATATTCACGACATCCAGGGCGAGGCGCATCTTTCACCCTACCGGGGCGTGACCGTCAACAACGTGCCCGGCATCGTCACAGCCATGACCTCGACCGGATACTGGATGCAGGCCGCGGATGCGGACGCGGACGCCAGCGATGCCACATCCGAGGGAATCTACGTGTACGTGGGAGATGCGCCTGCGGTGGCCGTGGGGGATGCAGTCCAGGTCACGGGTATGGTGACCGAGTATTACCCCGGCGGCACGGGGAGAGGGGGGCTTTCCGTCACGGAGATTCAACAACATTCCGTGACCGTGGTCGCTCACAATCAGCCCATGCCCGCGCCCGTGGTCATCGGCCAGGGCGGGCGCACGCCCCCGACGACGGTCATCGAGGACGACGCCACGGGCAGCGTCAACGACTCGGGCGTGTTCGACCCCGACCAGGACGGCATTGACTTCTACGAAAGCCTGGAAGGAATGATGGTGCAGGTGAACAATCCGCTCGCCGTTGGACTCACGAACAGATACGGGGAGATTCCCGTGGTTCCAGACGGCGGCGCGACCGGCAGCGTGTATTCGGCCCGACGCGCCCTGGTGGTGCGGCCTGACGACTTCAACCCGGAACGCATCATCCTTGATGACCGGCTGGTGCACGACGAGCCCCAGGTGAGCGTGGGAGACCGGTTCGACGGCAGCGTGGTGGGCGTCATGGATTACAGCTATGGCAACTTCAAGTTGGAGAACACACAGCCACTGCCCACGGTGATTCCGGCCAATCTGACCGAGGAAAGCGCCCAGCCCGTCGCCGCTGGCAATCTCACGGTGGCCACCATGAACGTGGAGAATCTGGACCCCGGCGATGACGAAATGAAATTCGCGGGCCTCGCCTCGGACATTGTGAACCACTTGTTCTCTCCTGACATCATCGCTCTGGAAGAAGTGCAGGACAATTCAGGCAGCGAGGACGACGGCGTGGTGGCCGCGGATCAGACCTACGGGAAACTCATCGCGGCTATCAAGGCCGCGGGCGGGCCGGACTACGCATTCACGGACATTCCCCCGGAGAACAACCAGGACGGCGGACAGCCGGGCGGCAACATCCGCGTGGGCATCCTCTATCGACCGGACAGGGTGAATTTCCCCTATCGCGCCGGCGGGGACGCCACCACCGCGGTGAGCGTCATCAGCGGTTCCAACGGGCCGGAATTGAGCTTCAATCCTGGCCGCATCGACCCCACCAATCCCGCCTGGGAGCACAGCCGTAAGCCCCTCGCAGCGGAATTTCAGTTCAACGGAAACGCCGTCTTCGTCATCGTCAACCACTTCAATTCCAAGTACGGCGACGACGCGCTCTTTGGCCGTTATCAGCCGCCCCGTCACCCCTCGGAGACGCAACGCCGCCAGCAGGCCCAGGTGGTGCAGGCGTTCGTGGCGCAGATACTCGCCATTGATCCCTACGCGGACATCATCGTCCTGGGCGATCTCAACGACTACTGGTTCTCGGACGCGGTGCGAGACCTGCAAAAAGACGGCGTTCTCACGAATTTGATTGAACGTCTGCCGGAAAACGAACGTTACACGTACATCTACCAGGGCAACGGGCAGAACCTGGATCACGTCCTTATCAGCAGCGACCTGGCCGACCGCAGTCCCGCCGTGGACATCGTTCACGCCAATGCGGAGTTCCTGACCCTGCCCCAGCGAGCCACGGACCATGACCCCGTGCTGGCGACGTTCTACTACGGGCCGCCGTTGAGTCATCAGGTCTGGCTGCCCAATGTGTTCCATTGATGATGGCACACTTTTATCTGGTGCATTTGAACCAGCAAAAGAGATACATCATATCAGGGCCAGATCACAGCACGGTTGCAATTCAGACTGTTTCTTGATAAACTGAAAATTGTAGATGTGACGTCAGCCCACTTTCTCTAAAGCATTCTTTTGAGTATCAATTATGACTCCACAACTCGTGCGAGAGACGGTTAGTATCGTGTTGCGCGGGCCTTTTAGCCCTGTATTATTTCATCCGTCCTGGTTTGCCGCGCACAATTTAATACGAGAGCAAGAGGCTGAATCGGCTGAAGTTAAGGTTATTCATCCCTCGGTTGCAGAGTTTCAGTCAGAGTGGTTTGCAGTTCAGGTTGTTCCAGACCGATTTCAAGTTATGACTCAACAATCGTCTTTTTACGAAGTCCTTCGAGACTTAGTTGCAGGCATGCTTGACATCCTCACGCCTTTCAACTTGACGGCAATGGGAATCAATCGTCACTTTCAGTATCAATTGGAATCTGAACGCGCCTGGCACGCACTTGGTGATATTCTTGCGCCAAAGGATGCCTGGCGCGAAGTGCTCGAAACTCCTGGTATGGTGCGACTTATAATGCAAGGAAAACGAACCGATAGCCTGGATGGATATGTTCAAGTACGCGTTGAACCATCTTCCGAAGTAAGGTATGGGGTGTTTATAGAAATAAATGACCACTATCAACTCTCAGAACATTCAGATGACGCGCACACGTCAAGTGATCTTGCAATCACCTATCTTTTGGATCAGTGGCAAACATCGATGGAGCGCAGTCTGCATATTGCAAAGAAAATCATCAATCTGGGAGAAACGCAATGAGTAAAGCAAGCGCAACAGCAAAACAGCTCCTGCCTGATCATGCTACTGCAAATTTGTTCGAGAATAATGTTGAAAACATTGTTCGATTTGTTTCTTCCGCCGTAGATAGCGTAGATAGGTTGGTTGAGGATAGCAATAGCGTCGCAACATCTTCACGAACCGGAACAGATGTTTACGGAGCGGCTTCGGATTCTTTTGACATCAATCAATCTTTTATCCCCCCTCAATTATTCCTAGAACCATTTCCCCCTCCCTCTTTTACCGATAGCTTCAAAGCAATACAAAAATGGGAAGGATACGTAATTGAAGTATATGAAGAAACATTTCTTGCGCGGCTCATTCCCATTTTAGGAGAAGGAGCAGATCAGGAAGCTGAAATTTATATCGAAGAAGTTGAGCCCGTTGATCAAGTGTTGATAGAACCAGGAGCTGTGTTTTATTGGAGCATTGGATATCTGGATAAACCATCAGGGAGACATCGTGATTCCTATATTCGTTTCCGTCGTCTGCCTGCCTGGACTCGGCGCGAATTGAAAGCTGCCAGAGAAAAAGCAAAAATGTTGCAAGAGTTACTCAATGTCAAATGAGCGAATACACTCCTCCCGCAGTCGATGAGCTGGAAGTTTCATTATTCGGACCGGGATACGGAGAGGCCATCATACTCCATTTAGGTGGCGGGAAATGGGTGCTGGTGGATTCATGTATTGATCCGATTACAAAGACTCCCGTTGCTTTGAGCTATCTGGATCGTCTCGGTGTGGACGTAGCACAGGCGGTCAGCCTCATTGTGGCAACCCACTGGCATGATGACCATGTCCGGGGGATCAGCACAGTATTTCAAGAATGCCGTTCTGCTGATCTGGCTATCTCAACAGCTTTATCGAAACAAGAATTTCTCAAATTGATCGGCTTATATTCCGCTCCTACCGTGATGCAAAGTTCGGGAATCGATGAATTTGTCCACATCTTTCATCAGCTAGAAGAACGAAAAAAAAGGGGGGTGCGATTTAACGCTCCCAAATTTGCATTAGCGGATAGAGTGCTGTTTCGTGATTACATCAGCGTGGGAGAGACCACGATAGAATCAAAAATTTTATCTCTTTCTCCTTCTGACGAGGCGGTCTTTCAGGCGCTTCTTGCATTTGAAGAGCTTTTCCCTGACAGATTGGAAAGTAAGAAAAGAATTACATCACCTTCATCAAATCACGCATCTGTGGTTTTATGGTGTGCGATTGGGGATTCCAGAATTTTGTTTGGAGCCGATCTCGAATGTACAGCAAACCCCAGGACAGGCTGGTCTGTGATCATCAACGATTCATCATCTTTTGACCAGAAAGCGTCGGTATTCAAGGTGCCTCATCACGGTTCAAAAAATGCTCATTATGATGGTGTGTGGAACAGAGTCCTGATTCAAAATCCTTTTGCTATTCTCACTCCTTACAACAGAGGTGCGAAAAGGTTACCATCTCCTGATGACATCGCAAGGATTACAAGTCTCACACCGCACGCATTCTTGACTACGCGTCCAACCGCCAGACAGACAAAGTGGCATAAAAAAATCGTTCGAGACACAATAAGACAGTCAACCAGGATGATGAGAAATGCTCATCAAGGATGGGGGCACATTCGACTACGCAAATCCATCGGAGCCCCCAATAAAGCATGGGAGGTCGAACTGTTTGGGGATGCCAGATCATTGAATGAAGAAACACAAATTTACTGACGTCATTCCTGACGATGCTGGCCATTTCCCGCCAGTGCCCAAGGAACGGCCATTTTTCGTGATTTTTCCGTCAGGGCATGAAAACATATAGCCCTGCCTCAAAACGGCGCTCTGAGAGCGTCTGAGAGGCTCATTTTCAGAGAAAAGACGAAACTCCCCGGATTTTCGGGGAGTTTTTCGCGTGACGGCGATTTGAAAGGCTGTGATTATTTATTTGGGAAGTAAACGTCCAGAATCGGGTCACCTTCTTCCACAGGTTTGGCTCCAACACTCCGAAGATATGCTATCACCCGTTCGATTGGAATCTTTCCTTCCGTTTCATCTCCGAGAATTGCAGATGGGAGGAGAAAGAAAAAAGTGATACCCTTTGACTGGATGAAGATATAATTCGGACGAATCCCAACCTTCCTCAACTCTAAAACCCCATCGGGATCAGAAGTTCCGCACTCTACCATTGATGGATCATCTTTCAGTAAAGAGAAAATCTCAACATATTGTTCCATGATAAAGCTCCTATAAGTCTGAATGAATAATTTGAAAAGCCATTCAGTGGCCAACCACGTCATTTTCGACAGGGGTTGTCCGGGCAAGCAGTGCTATTCGTGACGCTGGAAGGCGTCATGAATAGCTAGCTGGCTCCCCTGCTCCGGGCTGATGCTCTTTCGCGGCCCGAAGTCAGGGATGGGCCAGGGGATCACGTAGAAACGGCCCTGGTGCAGCCAGACGACCAGCGACAGGCCGCCCAGGTCTGCGTGTTCGTCCAGGGCCTCGCGCTGATGCGGCTGGAAGTCGCTCCAGCGCAGATTGCGATCTCGGGCCTTGACCTCCACCAGCACGCTTTTCCCGCCAGGGGCCACGGCCCGAATGTCACCGCTCACCTTTTCCAGGGGAAAGGCGTTGACGATGCGGCCATGCCGATCGCGCACCACCCGCCAGCCGGTCTGGATGGGCTCCACCATGCAGAAGCCCATCGCGCGAAGCTGCGCGGCCGCGGCTTCCTCGCTGCTGTACCCGGCCTTGCGATTGCGGCGGTTGGTGAAACTCTGCAACGCCACCGCCATCACATATCCTCCATGTCCTGACGGTTCACCGCCCTCTGCAGGTCTTCCCGGCTCGGGCGGGTGTAGATGGCCAGCGTGTCCAGGCTTTCATGGCCCATGAGCGCGGCCACCACGGTCAGGGGCTCTCCCGCGTCGATGAGGTTCTTGGCAAAGGTGTGGCGCAGCGTGTGGGGCGTCAGGCCCTCGATGCCCGCCAGTCGCCCGTATTTTTTCACGATGCGGTAGATACCTGCGCCCGACAACGGCCCGCGCTGGCCCAGGAAGAGGTGGGGATCGTCAGCGTGGCGATGCTTTTCCCGCTCGGCCAGCCAGGAGCGCAGGGCCTTGCGGGCTTCAATGGAGAGGGGGACTTCTCGGGCCTTGCCTCCCTTGCCGTAGCGCACCCGCACCCAGCCGCTGCGGTCGTTGATCTCGACGTCATTCAGGGTGAGCGCTGCGATCTCGGACAGACGCAGGCCCGCATCCATGCCCAGGCGGATGATGGTCATGTCCCGCCCCCGGTCTTTCCGCCCATACTTCCGCACGGTCCGTAGCAGGCGGCGCTGCTCCTTCTCGGTCAGCCATTTGGGCGCGGCCTGCTTCTGCGCCTTTACGCCCACCCGCAGACCCTCGAAGGGACTCTCGTCCACCAGGCCCTTGCGCACGGCCCACTTGTAGAACCGGCGCATGGCTTTGAGACGGCGGTTGATGGTGGCGGGCTTCAGCCCCTTGCGCACCAGGTAGCCCTGGTAGTCGCGAATGTCCCGCGGATCCGCGGCGATGAGAGCCTGCCCGCCGGTGGTCTGGTCGTACCACGCGGCCCAGGCCCGCAGGTCTGCGCCGTATGCGGTTATCGTGTGAGGGCTAAGGCCCTCGTTTTCCAGGTCGGTAAGGAAGGTGGGGATAGGGTCGGGCATGGTCTGAATCTGTTTTGGGAAAGTTATCTTGCGAGTTTTTTGGGCCTTAGCGCCCTGATTTTCATGGGTTATTTTAACAGATTGGGGGTAATCTTGTCAAATAACCGTAGTTATATGGTGGGGTTATTTCACCAGTTTCCCGCTGTCTCCCTCCCCCCTTCTCCGCCGTTGTCAGCCCGCGTTGACGTTCTGAACGCCAAAATAGATGTTGTATTCGTCCAGATAGAAAATGCGCACGTACGCGCCAGAGTCCAGCGAAAACTCCGTGCACGCATGTCCCACAATCTCTTTCACCGCCTGACCGCCGGACGCCTCTCTCACCTGCATCCGGGCCACGTACCCCTGCACGCGCTGGTTGTGGCAATCGACTTACTCCCCAACGCGCGGCCGCTCCAGGAGAAACAGGTCGTACTGCTCATCCAGCTTGATCGGCTGTTTCCTTAACCTGTCATCTTCCCCCGGCAATAAAAAATGCGTCCTTTCCTCTCGTCCGAATCGTGGATCGAGCGTGGGCAATGACGCAGGCGAAATTACAGTCAATACAACTGCGCCAGAATCAACCGCTTTGTTCCAACGATTGTGGCTCGATTTGGAGGGGACTTACCAATTTTTCATATCAAACCCTTGAGATCCGAAAGAGCGGAAATAATCAACAATTAGTGGCTTTAATCCATCTATCGGGTGTATAATTTTCTCAGGTGGATTGCTGCTCCCGCCTTCGCTCGAAACCTGTAGTCGCAAGGGGGTCCACGCTACTCTCAGCGACGTTGGGGCCATGATGGAGTTGCTGATAGCGGACAGACCGCCTCCTCGACCGCAAGCCATCGCAATTCAATGCGGATATTTTTATCATGGAGCATCAAAGCAGAAGCTCACATGAACACACAGGTGATGATGTCTTGGTGCAACGCTGCCTGGCAGGCGACGCCGCAGCCTGGGCGGCGTTGACAGAATTGGTACGCGATCTGGTGACCAAGCGTTTGCAAGGGCGGGGGCAATGGCGGCAACAGGATATCGAGGATATGGTGCAGCAGATGAATTTGGCGCTGGTGGATGACGATTATCGCCTCTTGAGGTCCTATGACGCCAGTCGCGCTCGGTTCCGTACATTTTTGGCGGGCGTGCTCATTCGCGAGAGCGGGCGCTATGCCCGACGGCGGGACAGGGAGATGCTGGTCGATCCACCTCAGCAGTCTGGGGAAGGGGACATGGAGGAAAAGGTGGCGGCGCAGATGGATGTAGAGGCGATGTTCCAATGGGCTGGCTCCCCCACCGACGTTCTCATCCTGCGCCTCACGGCCTGGAAATATCGCGCCCAAGAGATTGCCGACATTCTCACCCGCAGCTTGGGCCGCCCCATCACCGCGGACAATGTGCGCCAACGCCGGGCGCGGGCGAAGGAGAGGTTGAGATTGCGATTTGGAGACAAAATTTCCAAATTTCTCGACTAGCGCGTCACATTTTGGCCCGCTGAGGGTAGATAAGAAGAAAGGGAACCTAAACCATGAACAATTCGACATCGCATTCACCTCGCTCAGACGCCCCATCGCATCCCGATGCAATGCAGCTTGCCGGTTTTCTGGAAGGCAGGCTGAAGTCGTGGGAGCAGGCCCGCGTCGCCCGTCATCTCGGCTCCTGCCCCGATTGTGCCCGCACGGTAGCGGAGATGCACCGGCTGCTGGTCGCCAGCAACGCCCTACCGCCCGCGCGCTTGCGCCATCCCATCGAGCGTTTTCTAGCTCCTCTCAGGCGGGTGGCTCCTTTGCCGATCTGGACGTGGCATTTGATTTTGATGGTGTTGATTTTCGTGGGCTGGTTCGCGTTCCTCGATCCAACGAAGGTCATCTGGCTTCAGAGCCCCGTTTATGTGGGGCTTTCCTTCATTTCCGTCATCATCGTCACGACTCATTTCATCTTGCTTCAAGAAAGATTTCGGAAGTTACATCAGGCCATGTGGGAGGAGGGCGTCCCTGCCGACGAGATCGTCACATTCCAGACTCGTTGTATGGCTCCTCTCCTGGGGTATTTCCCCAACAAGGCCAGGAGGTTTTTCCTTCAGGGCGGTTGGATTTTCATCTGGATTTTCCTGATCATTACCATATTCAACCACGTCCGTTTCGCTCACGCCCGGGCGGGGATGGGAGACAATTGGATGGGCGTGCTGATAGGCGCATACAACGTGGTGGCCATGACGAGTGTGGAGTGGGCGTGGGGATGGGGCGGGCGCTATTTCGTGGGCCTGGCTCCTCT
>WGCR01000508.1 GCA_015493675.1 Anaerolineae bacterium | reverse complement strand
GGCATATAGTGCGCCCGCGCCGGGGCCTTGATGGTGACGCTGGCGTAATCGAATCCGGCTTTGGCTGCTTCGGCCTCGCTCAGCCCTGTGCGGGCCACTTCCAGATCGAAGACTTTGACCACGGCGGTGCCCACGATGCCGCCAAACGCGGCGTCGCCGCCCGCAATGTTTGTGCCAGCGATACGGCCCTGTTTGTTGGCGGTGGTTCCCAGCGGGATGTACGCAGGCTTGTTCAGCACCCGGTGCCAGGCTTCCGCCACATCGCCCGCGGCCCATACGTGGGGCACGGTGGTGCGCTGATGGTCGTCCACCGCAATAGCGCCCGTCTCACCGATGGCCACGCCCGCTTTTTCGGCCAGGGGGATATTGGCCCGGGCGCCCACGCTGAACAGCACGATGTCCGCTTCCAGCGTCTTGTCGCCAGCGACGACGCGCCCCACCCGGCCATCGCCCTCGAAGCCTCGCACAGGGCTATCAAGGTGCACTGTCACGCCGTGTCGGACCAACTCCTCCGCCACCAGCGCCGCCATGTCCGCATCCATATTGGGCAGCACCTGGCCCAGCATCTCCACCACGTCTACGTACATGCCGTTGGCGGCCAGGGCCTCGGCCATCTCCAGGCCGATGTAGCCACCGCCCACCACAACGGCCTGCCACGGATGATTTTTGGCGATCCATTCCTTGATGGCGATGCCATCCTCCACCGTGCGCAGGGTGAAGATGCCGGGCAAATCCAGACCCGGGATGGGCGGCTTCACCGCCACAGCGCCGGTGGTGATGAGCAGTTCATTCCACGCATCCTGAAAGACCTCGCCAGTTTCCAGATTCTTCACGGTCACCGTACGTTCGACCACATCCACATCGATGACCTCATGATGCACCAGAGCCCGGATGCCTTGTTTGGCGAACTGCTCGGGCGTGCGCACCACCAGCTTTTCGGCGATGGGGATGTCGCCCTTGATGAAGTAAGGCAGGCCGCAAGCGCCATAGCTCACATAGCCCGATTTTTCGTAAACAGTGATCTGCAACTCTTTATTTCGGCGTTTGGCGCGGGCAGCGGCGCTCATCCCCGCGGCCACGCCACCAATAACAATTAATTTCATAAGCTCAACACTCCGTTGAGAAAGTGCGGTATCATTCAGGTGACATTATTATCGCCAACATCACCGCTTTTGGAAAATGCCGGAGGATGCGCAGGCTGCGCTGCGATTCGCCCCCCCTCCGGGCATCTGCTAAAATAACGAACTCTCAGATAAAACATGCTCCCAATTTCATTTTCCCCGAGTACTTGATCATGAACAAAAAAATCCCTGTCGGCGTCATCGGCGCCACCGGCGCGGTGGGACAGCGCTTCATCTCCCTCCTTGCCGATCACCCCTGGTTCGAGATCACCGATCTGCTGGCCTCTTCACGCTCTGCAGGCCGGCGCTACGGCGACGCGGTCAACTGGGTCCTCAGCGACCCGCTGCCCCGGCACATCGCCGAGATGCCCGTGCGCCAGGCCGATGCGGGCCAGGCCGACGCCCGGGTGCAGTTCTCCGCCCTTCCCGCCTCTGACGCCCGCACCCTGGAACCGTTGTTCGCGTCCAAAGGCCATTACATTTTTTCCAACGCTTCCGCCTTCCGCATGGCCGAGGATGTGCCCCTGGTCATCACCGAGGTCAACCCCGAACACCTGGATATGATCCCGGTGCAGCAGCAACGCCGCGGCTGGGATGGCTTCATCGTCTGCAACGCCAACTGCACCACCACCCATCTGGTAGGCGCATTGCATCCCCTGCACCAGACTTTCGGTGTAGACAAGGTGTTCGTGGCCACCCTGCAGGCCGCCTCGGGCGCAGGCTACCCCGGCATCCCCGCCATGGACCTCATCGACAACGTCGTGCCCCACACCTACGGCGAAGAAGAAAAGGTGGAGACCGAGCCCCGCAAGATTATGGGAACGTTCGTGGATGGCCGCTTCGATTTCGCCGATATGACCCTCACCGCCCATTGCCATCGCGTGCCCGTGCTGGATGGCCACACCGAGGCGGTTTCGGTGGCATTGCGCCAGTCCGCCAGCCGTGACGACATCATCGACGCTTTCCGCAGCTACCGCCAGCTCCCCCAGAAACTGAACCTGCCCAGCGCGCCCGATCCGGCAGTGGTGCTGGTGGAGGGAACGAACCGGCCCCAGCCCCGGCTGGATCGGATGGCCGGGCGGGGAATGGCCACGGTGGTCGGGCGCATCCGCCCCTGCAATCTGCTGGACTGGCGCTTCTCCCTGCTGGGCCACAACACCATCCGCGGGGCCGCGGGCGGCTCCATCCTCAACGCCGAGTTGATGGCGTATTGGGGGAAGTTATAACCGATATCCAGGTGCGTTGCACTTGCGATGCGCGACGCACCTCTCTTATTTCGCACTCTTCGCCAGCATCATCGAAACGCTGCGCAGATTGGGCTCCCAACTGGGGTTCAGGGGCTCCAGGGGCACAGTGCGCCCGTCGATGAGGCTGGCCAGCTTTTCGGCCGGTTTCTCGTCGAAGCCGCGCTGGTAGAAGATGGTGGTAATGCCCTCTTCTTTGGCGAGATCAGCCAGTTGCACCAGTTGGGCGTCGGTGGCGCTCTCGGGGATGCTCATCATCTCCAGGCCGTAGTCGCTGGCAAAATAGCCCCAGGCGGGATGGGTGACGATGAAGGTCTTGCCCTGCACCTGATTCGCGTCCATAATCCGTTGGATGTCCGCATCCAGCGCATCCAGCTCGGCCAGGAATGCATCCAGATTAGCCCGATAATCGGCCTCGTGCGCGGGATCGGTCTCGATCAGGGCCTGGGCGATGGTCTGGGCCTGAGTCTTGACCCGCCGCGGGGAGAGCCAGATGTGCGGATCGTCGTCGACCTTGGGGATGCCCTGGCTGATGTCCACCAGATTGATGTCGGGCGCGAGCTCAGCAATTTGGGTCAGCCACGCATTCTCGGGCGGGATGCCCATCAGGAAGTAAAGATCACGGTCGTTCAGGGCCTTGAACTGGCCTTCGGGCGGCTCATAGGTGAGGGGATTGACGCCGGGCCCGGCCATCACCAGCACCGACACGTGATCCCCGCCGATTTTCTTTACGAAATACTGCTGGGGCAGGATGCTGACCGCCACGTTGACGTCCGCGTCTGCGGGCGGGGCTTCGTATTTCTCGCCGCCACAGGCAGCCAGTGACGTCAGCAGGATGAGCAGAAAGATAGGGAGCAGAAAGCGTTTGGTGTTCATAGCAGGTGGACAGGGATTGGAGATTGCGGAAATATCATCGAGGGTGAAGGATGTACTGACCTGTTCATTTTATCACTTTTTCTACCAAAGGTGACAGTCATTCCCCGACCGCTCACGTTCACATCCGCCACCCGATCATTGTGCCTCCGTGTCATTACCGCCTACGAAATAGGCAATGGTCACCCCGTCGCCGCCCTCGCCCGCCTCGCCCGAGCGGTAGCGCGACACCACCGGATGATTGCGCAGGAAGTCGCGCACCACCTTGCGCAACGCGCCCGTGCCCTTGCCGTGGATGATGCGCACCCAGGGCAGCTCGGCCAGATAGGCCCGGTCGATGTACTCATCCAGCGCATCCAGGGCCTCGTCCACCCGCATTCCCCGCAGGTCCAGCTCCATGCCCGGACTGGCCGCGGGCCCGGCAAAGCTCCGCCCGGTTGATCTCTCAGGCTCGGGCTGAGGACGTTGTTTGATCTCGAACTGATCGAAGGGCAGCTTGATGCGGAAGGAGCCCACCCGCACCTCGGCCTCCTTGTCCTCCTCCCACACGTCCTCCACCTCGCCCGAGCTGTACAGGCTCTCCACCCACACGATGTCGCCGACCCGGGGCGGGCCCGGAATGCGGTCTGGCTCCGGCTCCACGCTCTCGGGCAGGACTTTCTCCGCCTCTTTGCGGGCCTTGATGGCCTTTTCCGCCTCCTGCACAAACCGCTCGTGCTGGCTGACGCCGCCCTTGCCCAGCCGCGCCCGCACCTTGCGTAACTCCTCCCGCAACGTGGCCAGCTCGGCCTGGGCCTCCTCCCGGGCCTCGTTCAGCACTGCGCGGCGGGCCTCCTCGATGTGGGCCAACTGCTCTCGAAGCTCCGCTTCGCGGGCGGTGATGAGGCGCTCGCGGGTTTCGGCGCGCTTGCGGGCCTGACGGGCCGCGTCCCGGGCCTCTCGTATCTCCGCCAGCAGCGCGTCCGCGGTAAGGCTGTCCGGCTGGATCGCGCTCTCGGCCAGGTCTACGATGTCGCGGGGCATCCCCAGCCGCCGGGCGATGGCCAGCGCGTTGGAGCGGCCCGGCAAGCCGATGGTGAGCTCGTAGGTGGGGCTGAGGGTGTCCAGATCGAACGCCACCGAGGCGTTGGTGACGCCAGCGGTGGTGTGGGCGTAGAGCTTGACCTCGGAGTAATGGGTGGTAGCTGCGGCCGGGATGCCGCGGTCACGCAAGTGCTGGAGCAAGGCCCGGGCCAGGGCGCTGCCCTCCTCCGGATCGGTGCCCGCGCCCAGCTCGTCCAGCAGCACCAGGCTGTGGGGCGTGGCCCGCTCCAGAATCCGCACGATGTTGGTCAGATGGCTGGAGAAGGTGCTCAGATTTTGCTCGATGCTCTGCTCGTCTCCGATGTCGGCGAAGACCTGCTCGAACAGGGTGAGGCGGGAGCCGGGCGCGGCCGGGATGGGCACGCCCGCCTGCGCCATCAGCGTCAGCAGGCCCGCGGTCTTCAGGCTGACGGTCTTGCCACCGGTGTTGGGCCCGGTGATGACGATGATGAAATAATCCTGACCAAAATGGAAATCAATGGGCACGACCGTGGCCGGGTCCAGCAGGGGATGCCGGGCCTGATGCAAATCGAGGATGACGCCGGGATGCTGCTCGGGTTTGAAATCGGGCGTGCGATGAAAGCCCAGCAGCTCGGGCGCGTTGGCGTGGATTTCATCTGCGTATTTGGCCCGGGCCAGGATCACATCCAATCCCGCCAAAGCCTCCTGGGTGAGATGCAGATACAACGCCTCATCCGCCACCAGCTCGCTCAATTCCCGCAGGATGCGCGTGACCTCTTCCTCCTCCTCGGCCTGCCGCTGGCGCAGGGTGTTGTTCAGGTCCACGATGCCGAAAGGCTCGACGAAGAGGGTGGCGCCGCTGCCCGACTGGTCGTGCACGATGCCCGGG
>WGCR01000507.1 GCA_015493675.1 Anaerolineae bacterium | reverse complement strand
CTTGCCTTCTGAGGATGATCGGCCTGCCGACACCGACGCCGCAGAGGAGCCTGCTGGACAGGCGTAAAACAAACTGAAAAGCAAAAGGCCGGGAGACGTTTTGTCCCTCGGCCTTTTTTGGTGAAAAATAGCGGCGTCAGTATCGCAGGAGCGCACCAATGCCGCCATGGGTTTTGATGACGGCCTGGTTCTCTTTATTGCGAACCACCTCCACGTGTCCGCCCAGGTTCAGCGTCTGCAGGGCGGCCACTGTGACGATGTCGGGGATCTCCTTCAGCGGCCTGCCGCAGTAAACGCATTGCTCGGGCGGCGCGGCGGTCAGGTCTGCCATCAGCCCGCCGCAGGATTGACATTGCCAGCCCGCATATCTGAGGTCGGGCGGAAAGATGAGGACGCCGATGCGGGCCTGTTGCGCGGCCAAGGTCGTATCGGCCAGGCCCGCCACGGCGCGCCCGCTTTCGCGTTCCATCTCGCCTACAAAGGTTTCCAGTATTTGCGTTTCCTCTCGGGCTTCAGCTTCTTGCACCAGCGGCGCCACTTTGTCTCTGATGTCGTTATAAGTGGCGTCCAGCGACAGAGCAGTTGGGGCCAGCAGCTTGTCTTTCAGCGTCTTGGAAAGGTAGCGTGACAGCTCCGCCGGGATTTCGTCAGGCCCGGCCAACACCAGCCACTTCCAACCCGCTTTCTTGGCGATCATATCGGTGAATGCTGCGACATTACGCAGATGTTTGCGATATTGCTCCTCCTGCCATTGCTCGTGATTGTGCGCTCCCCATCCCAGCGCTTTGGTTTTGGGTGGGGTTTCGTCCACTTCGCTGATGCTATATTCCGCTGCTTCGCCCATGTAATAAATGAAGAATCGAGCGCGGCGTCGGTCTGCCAGCACCACGCCCGTGGGTTCATGCTCATCCAACTGAATGAGAAGAGGCGTAAGCGCGGGCGTTGTCCCCCAGGCCAGCGTATCTGCGGGCGCTTCGGGCAGATGATATACCAGGAATTTTTCGTATTTTACCGCCCGATCCCTCTTGGGAGAAAACTTTTTGGGAGCGGCAAAGATCGCGAGGCCGCGACCTCTGGGCCGACTGTAATTGTTTTCCAGCAATTTGCCGATGTCAGCAACGACAGCATCAAATAACTTCAACGCATTTCGATCATCGATGCTTGCGCGTGCCTGGGCAGTCAGGGATTTATAGCGAAGTCCCAATGGATTGTTTTGTAGCTGTTCCGGACGAATATCCATGTAAAGGGAGAGAATGCCTTGGTCGGATGTCAGCGCCTTCAGCGCCAGGATGTCTTTTTCTGTGATGAAATCATAACCGCGTTCATCATCGCCAATCAGACTCAACTTCAGTTCTTCGGGAATAATTCTACCAGTCATTGTTTATCTCCTGTAATATGGGATTGAAAATTGTATTGCGTTTTTCTTGGTTATAGGATCGAAACGATTTTATCATACTTTGTCTATTGTTTGGTATTTGCGTTTTATAGAACAATCCTGTCAACAGAGGCCACCAACTTAGAAAACGAGACCCTTTGCCGGAATTAACGGATGAGGAGGTCATCACTATTGAAATCTGCGACGAATTCCTCGGTCTCCACGATGCAGATGCCGCAGAAAAAGCTGATCTACGCAGATAGAAAAAGATGAAATCAGGATAATCTGCGAGAATCTGCGGGCATCAGAGGTTTCTGCGTTCCGTTTTCATTCCTTATCGGCGCGCAGCCGCTCATGGCATCTGCTTTACATTTGACAACGAGTAATCTTAGCGTTGAGCACAGCACATTGGACTTGATGCCATCATGCCAATGATGCTTCCACCATCCCCGCCAACGCGGTCACCCAATCATCCCGATCGTTCAAGCAGGGGATGAGCTGAAAACGCTCTCCGCCCGCCGCCATAAACGTCTCACTTCCTGCCATGCCGATTTCCTCCAGGGTCTCCAGGCAGTCCACAGTGAAGGAGGGCGTGACCACGGCCAGGCGCTTGACGCCCGCACGAGGAAGGCGGGCCAGCTCATCCGCGGTCGCAGGTCCCAGCCACTTGTCCCGCCCCAGCCGCGACTGGAAGGCAATGGAATACTGGTCGGGCCTCAGCCCCAGCGCCCGGGCAGTCAAATGCGTTGTCATCCACACCTGATAGCGATAATTCAGAGCCTGCGCCTCGTTATCCATCTCCTCTTCTCCCTTCTTCTTTGCGCCTTTGCGCCTTTGCGTGAGACCGACTTTCAGGGCGGTTTTCTGCAAATGTCGCTCGGGAATGCCGTGAAAACTGAACAGCAGGTGATCGAAATCCTTCGCATCAAGAATGAGGCGAATGCTGGCGGCCAGAGCCGCGATGTAGTCGGGATGGTTGTAGTGGGTGGGGATGATGCGCAGCGTGTAATCCCCCACCTGGCGGGTGATGGCCCGCCCATCCGCCCGCGCCACCGCCTCCCGCAGCCAGCGGGTCGCGGCCTTGTCGCCCGTCACCTTCGTCCCGACCAGCGCTTCCAGCTCGGCCAGGCTCTTCAACGCCAGGGTCTCATAAGTGGACATCGCGTAGTGCGGGTACATCGGCAGGAGAATCACCTCCCCGCCCGGATCGATTTGCTCCAACAGCGTCTCCAGGCCCGACCGCACTGAAGGCTGGCCGTAGCGCATGGCCTTGACCACGGGCATCTCCAACCGGGCCGCCAGCTTCGCCCGCACCCGCTCGCTGAGCACGATCAGCGGCGAGCCCTCCTCCCACCAGATGCTCTGGTAGGCGCAGGCGGATTGGGCCGGGCGCTTGGGCAGGATGAAGCGCTTGACGATGAGGCGGCGCAGAGGATAGGGCATATCGAGGATGCGAGAATCCATCAGGAATTCATCCAGATAGACGCGCACATCCTCTTCCGTGGGCGAGGCGGGGGAGCCGAGGTTGGCGAGGAGGAGTCCGGAGGCAGGCATTTCAGGGGGGGGAATTGAGAGATTCGTTGAGATTCTTCGATATTGGGAAAGATTCGTCGTGGATGACACGGATTTTGCGAATTCTTACGGATATTTCTGATTTTATCCGCGTGCATCCGCTTCTTCTGCGTTATCTGCGTTCTGATCTTGCACTTTGCGCCTTGGCGACTTTGCGTGAGATCAAATGGCGCGGAATGCGTTGTGCGCGGCTTCGATGCTGGCTTCGATGATCGTATCGTGGATATTGGGTATTGATTCGGGCGTGAATATCCGCTACCCAATATCAATTTATCATCTGTCAAACAGCTTCCCCACCGCCATCTCGCCCGAATGAATGCAGTCGGGGATGCCGATGCCGTGGTAGGCGGCGCCGGCCAACGCCAGGCCCGGCCAGCGTTCCAGCCCGGCCATGATGCGCTGCACCCGGGCGGGATGGCCCACGTTGTACTGGGGCATGGCCCGCGGCCAGATGAAGACGCGGTGCAGGATGGGGGCCGCGGTGACGCCCAGGGTCAGGCGCAGCTCCTCCCGGGCGATGTCCAACAACCCGTCCTCGGTCCAGTCGATGGCGGCTTCCTGGCCCGCGCGGCCCACGAACACCCGCAGCAGGGCCATGCCCTCGGGCGCGCGGTGCGGGAATTTGGTGGAGGTCCAGGTGCAGGCCAGGGCCCGCCGCCCCTCCCGTCGGGGAATGACATAGCCGTAGCCATCCAGCGGCCGGGGCACAGCAGCCAGGGGGTAGGCCAGGGAGATGGTGGCAGTGGAGGCGTAGGGGATGGCGTCCAGCAGGGCCGCGAGCTCGGCGTCGTGCGGGCGCATGATGCGCGCGGCCGCGTACGCAGGCGTGGCCAGAATGAGATGGTCGGTGGAAATAGTTTCGCCGTCGGAAAGAGTAATGCGATAGCCGCCGGATTGTGAATCCGGCTCAGGAGCTTGCGAATCCGGCTCGGGAGCAATTTGCTCCGAAGGGCGGATTCGCAATCCGCCCGGCATATTCACCTCAACCACCTCCGCCCCCAGCCGCAACTTCGCGCCGAGCTCACGCAATCGCCCCACCAGCGCCTCCACCAGCTCGGCCAGGCCTGTCTGTGGCGTGACGAACATACTGCGGGAGCCGGGCGCGGCCCCGTTGCGTTTCATCCGCTCCCGTTTGGCGGCCAGCGCCCCCCGCACCAGCCCCCCATGCTTCACCTCCAGGTCTCGCAGATAGGGGAAGGTGGCTTGCAGGCTGAGTAGATCGCCATCGCCCGCGTAGATGCCGCTCATCAGGGGCTCGATCAGCGCCTCGTAGGCTTCTCGCCCCAGGCGACGACTCACGAACCGGCCCAGGCTCTCCTCACCGGGCGACTTCGCGGGCGGCAGCAGGAAATCCAGGCCCATGCGCAGCTTGCCGGGCCAGGAGATGAGCCCGGTGCGCAGCATCCCGCCGAAGTCGGTGGGGATCATCATGGTCAGGCCGCCGGGCAGAGGATGGAGGCGGCCTTTACGCAGGATGTAGGTGTTTTTCTGTTTGGGGTTGCTGCCATGCAGGCGGTCGGCGATGCCCAGTTCCCGGGCCAGGGCCATGCCCCAGGGCTTCAGGGCGATGAAGGTGTCGGGCCCGCCTTCGATGACGAAGCCATCCGCCCGCTCGGTAGTGATCTTCCCGCCCCAGCGGTCATCTTTTTCCAGGACGATGACCTCATCGGGCGGGTTTTGGGCCCGAGTGAGGACGAAGTAAGCGGCGGCCAGGCCAGCAATGCCGCCGCCGATGATGATGAGTCGGGTCATGGGGTGATCTCACATGCAGTTATCAGTAAACAGTAATCAGTAAACAGTAATCAGTGTGGGCGCGGATGGATACTGATTACTGATCACTGTTTACTGATTACTCCGAATTCGTGCACCATCTCGATGACGGCCCGCACGTTCTCCACGGGCGTGTGCTGTAAAATGCCGTGGCCCAGGTTGAAGATGTGGCCGGGGCGTCCGCCCGCGCGGTGCAGCACATCCCGCACCTGGTTTTCCAGCTCGGGCAGGGGGGCAAAGAGTGCGGTGGGATCGAGATTGCCCTGCACGGCCACATCGTCTCCCAGAAGCGCCCAGCCCTCATCCAGGGGGATGCGCCAATCCAGGCCGAGGACATGTCCCCTCGCGACTTTCATCTCCCCCAGCAGGGTGGTGGCGCCCACGCCGAAGTGGATGATGGGAACGTCGGTGCGGTGCATAAGGGTTTGCAAAATCTGGGCGGAGTAGGGCTGCACGAAGCGGCGATAATCCTGGGGGTTGAGCGCGCCCACCCAGGAATCGAAGAGCTGGATGGCCTGAGCGCCCGCTTCCACCTGGGCCAGCAGGTAATCGATGAGCACGGGCGTGAGATGACGCATCAGCCCGTGCCATGCCTCGGGCTGGCCGTACATCAGCTTCTTGGTTTCGACGAAGTTGCGGGAAGGTCCGCCCTCGAT
>WGCR01000506.1 GCA_015493675.1 Anaerolineae bacterium | reverse complement strand
CTTCAGGGGCATTTTCGGCGCCAAAGGCATCTGTCTGCGCAGGCAGACAGGCGGCCGCAGGCCCTCAGCCCTGATTTCAATCGGTGGGGCATTCGAAATCGTGAAGTACTGAGCATCGCTGCAAGGTTGCATTTTTGACCATGCCACTAGCCATTCTCGCGCCCGTCACTATCCTCGACGTGCCGGTGCACCCGGTTACCAACGAGGATTTTCTGGCCCTGGTCGGCCAGTTCATTGCCGAAGGCAATCCCCGCCAGATCTGCACCGCCAATCCTGAATTTGTCATGACTGCGCAGCGGCAGCCCGAGTTCATGACGGTGCTGCAAAATGCGGATCTGGTGCTGGCCGATGGCGTGGGGCTGTTATGGGCGGCCCGGCGTCTGGGACGGCCCCTGCCCGAGCGCGTCACTGGCTCTGACGGCATTTATCTACTGGCGAAGCGAGCTGCCCGCGAAGGCTGGCGATTGTTTTTGCTGGGGGCGCAGCCGGGCGTGGCCGAGAAGACGGCCCGGATTCTGCAAGATCGCTATTCGGGCCTGCAAGTGGTCGGGACGTATCCCGGCAGCCCGCGGGACGAGGATTATCCCGAGATCGCCCGGCGCATCGCAGCCGCCCGTCCCCATATTTTGCTGGTGGCCTATGGCGCGCCCCGGCAGGATTTGTGGATTGCTCGACATAAGGACGAGCTGGGCGTGCCGGTGAGTATGGGCGTGGGCGGGGCTTTCGATTTCGTGGCGGGCGTGCAGAAGCGGGCTCCGGCCTGGCTCATCCGCCTGAATCTGGAATGGCTGTGGCGGCTTGTCACGCAACCCTGGCGTTGGAAGCGGCAGCTGGATTTGCCCCGATTCGCCTGGCGCGTGGTAAGATCGGGGAGCAAGAAGTAAGAAGCAGACGCCATGAGCGGCAGCACGCCGATAACGAATGAAAATGGAACGCAGACACATCCGATGTCCGCAGATTCTCGCAGATTATTTTGATTTTATCTGTTTTTATCTGCGTAGATCAGTTTTTTCTGCGTCATCTGCGTTCTATTTGTGGAACAGATGCCATGATCGACTGCGCGCCGATGAAGATGAAAATGGTGTGCATCGGGCGGATTGCGAATTCGCCCGGGGAGCAGATGCTCCGAGCCGGATGCGTCATCCGGCGGCTATTTGCGGGAGCAAGAGGATGAAACAACGTCCTCTAATCTCCCAATCTCTCAATCTCTTAATCCCTTAATCTCCCAACTCTCCCCATGCCTCCCTCCCTCATTTCTCGTATCTCTCGTCTGCGCGTGGCCGTCGTGGGCGATCTGGTGCTGGACGAGTATCTCATCGGCCGGGTGAGTCGTCTCAGCCGGGAAGCGCCCGTGCCGGTGCTGGAGCAGACCCGCGTCGAGCATGTGCCCGGCGGCGCCGCCAATCCTGCCGTCAACATCCGTAGCATGGGCGCCCAGGCGGTGATGGCGGGGCTGGTGGGGGATGATGATGCGGCGGGGGTGTTGCGCGGGCTGTTGGCGGCACGCGGCGTCGATCTGGCGGGCGTGCTCACCGATCCTCAACGCCCCACGACGCATAAAATCCGCATCGTGGCCGAGGGCGCGTATGTCTTCGCCCATCATCTGGCCCGGGTGGATCGGCTCTCTCGCGCACCCGTCACCGGCGAAGTGGCGCAGCGCCTGCGCGATGGCATGCACTCTCTCATGTCCGGGGTGGATGCGGTGTTGGTTTCCGATTATCGCCTGGGCGCAGTGACGCCGGCGGTGGTGGCTGCTATACGCCAGGAGGCCGACGCCCGCGGCGCGCCTCTGGTGGTGGACACCCAGGGCAATCTGGCCGCTTTTCGCGGCTTCGATGTGCTGCGTTGCAATGCGGCGGAAGCCATGAGCTATTTGGGGCGGGAGTTGGCGGGGGATGAGGCCTATGCCCGGGCGCTGCGGGATATCCAGGAGGAGCTGGCGGCCCGCGCTGTCATCATCACCCGCGGGGCCGAGGGCGTTTCGGGCCTGGATGAGGAAGGCCGCGTCTTTCATCTGCCTGCCAGCAATCGCAGCCAGGTGTTCGATGTCACCGGCGCCGGGGATGTGTTTATTGCCGTGGTGACGCTGGCGCACACTGTGGGCGCAGATCTGAAAACCGCTGTGACATGGGGAAACCGGGCTGCGGGCGTGGCTGTGACCCGTCTGGGCAACGTGGCCGTGAGACCGGAAGATATCGGTCTGGCGAAAGAATAGAAATCTATGGAAGCGCATAATCAGGAAGTCCTTTTCTCCCTGCTGCTGATCACCACCCTGGCGGCGCTGGTTCCTCTGCTGGCCACCCGCTTGCAGCGTTTTCGCGTCCCCATCGTGGTGGGAGAGATCATCGTTGGCATCGTCATCGGTAAAAGCGGTTTTCATTGGGTGGCCGCCGAGAGTGAGATCATCCAGTTTCTGGCTTGGTTCGGGTTTATTTTTCTGATGTTCCTTTCGGGCCTGGAGTTGAATTTCGGGGCGTTGCTGCCCGCCTCTGAGGAGGACACCTCTTTCTGGAAACGTCCATTGGTGCTGGCGGCCAGTAGTTTTACCATCACTCTGGCGCTGGGGATGCTGGTTGGCGCGGGGATGCAGCGCTTGGGCATTACCGACGCGCCCGTGCTCATGGGACTGATCCTGAGCACCACCTCCCTGGGGGTGGTAATGCCTATCCTCAAGGAAAAGAAATTGGTGACTTCCGCTTACGGCCAGACGATTTTGGTTTCAGCCTTGTTGGCCGACTTCATTACCCTGTTTTTACTCAGTATTGATGTGGCGCTGATTGTCAAGGGCATCACCCTGGATGTGCTGCTGATCTTTGTGCTGTTGCTGGTGGTGGCGATTTTCATGCGGGTGGGCAAATTTTTGCTCTCCATTCCCTGGCTGGGACAATTGTTCAGAGAGATGGCGGAGACAACGGCCCAGATTCAGGTGCGGGGCAGCTTTGCCCTGATGGTGGCGCTGGCGGCTCTGGCCAGCGTATTGGGCATCGAGGTGATTTTGGGCGCCTTTCTGGCGGGAGCGTTGGTCAGCATCCTCTCGGATCGGAACAATCCGGTAT
>WGCR01000505.1 GCA_015493675.1 Anaerolineae bacterium | reverse complement strand
GTTTTTGAGGCGAAACCTGTCTCGCGTCCGCTTTCGCCCGAGAAATACGCCCAGGGTGAGAATGTGGAATCAATCCCCCAGCCCGAGAACTTCGATACGTTTTGGGATACGCTGAAACTCCTGGATGAGAATTTCGATGGCGATACACCCCAGGGGCGGGATGTGACATTTGCCGCCATCCAGGGCTTGCTGGATCACATCCAATCCTGCGACGCCGCCACCGGCGAAACGCCCGACAAGATCATCCAGATCACCGAAACCAAATCCCCCAAGGATGCGCCTGATAACTTCGACTTCTTCTGGACGACGGTCAACCGGCTTTATCGTGATTGTCCCAACGTTATGCCCGATTCTGATCAACTTGTGTATTGGGCGGCCAACGGGGTGATTGCCCGCCTGGGAGATCGATACACCATGCTGCTGCCGCCGCGGGTGGCGGAAGATTTTCGTATGGACATGAAAAGCAGTTTCGAGGGCATCGGCGCTTTGGTGGAGCCAGCCGACAAGGATAAAGGCGTCGGCGTGCGCGTGGTGCATCCTTTCGAAGGCGCACCGGCCGAAAAGGCGGGACTGCGCAAGGGCGACGAGATTATCGCCGTGGATGGCCAGGATGTCACGCAGATGATGCTTGATGAAGCTGTGAGCCTGATTCGCGGGCCCGCGGGCAGCGATGTCGTCCTCACCGTCAAGCGGGATGACCAGGAGCCTTTCAAGGTCACCATCACCCGCGCTCGCGTGGAAATCCCCGTCATCGAATCGAAAATGCTGGATGATCATATCTTCTACGTCAAGCTCAATGAATTCTCCGATCCCTCCGCCGATAAGCTGGAAGCCGCCCTGAAACAGGGGCTGGATGATGGCGCCAAAGCCATTGTCTTCGACCTGCGCGGCAACCCCGGCGGGCGTCTGGATATGGCCATTCGCATCGCCAGCATGTTCATCAAGGATGGCGTGATTGTGAAGGAAACAGGCAAACGCAACATGGATCATGACGCCACGGGCGATTTGATCGTGCCTGAGGATATCCCCGTGGTCGTGCTGGTGGACGGCGGCAGCGCCAGCGCTTCGGAGATTGTGGCGGGCGCTCTACAGGATTATGGCCGGGCCCTGCTCATTGGCGAGCAGACCTTCGGCAAAGGCTCCGTGCAGACATTGTTCGACATGCCCGATGGCTCCATGCTGCGGGTGACATCCGCCCATTGGTATACCCCCAAAGGCCGTCAGATTAACGGCGAGGGTCTGCGGCCCGATCTGGTGGTTTCTCCCTCACTGGATGCAGAGGAAGACTTGCAGCTTCAGGCTGCCATCGATTATCTCAAGAAGCAGTTGGAAAAATAGACCGAGCAGGGCGCGCAGCAGGATTACCGGAATGCTGCTGCGCGCCCCATTCATCGGAGATTCTGGGTATGAGCATAAAAGTTGTAGCGACGAATCGCAAAGCGAGACACGAATATGAGATTATCGAGACCATCGAGGCGGGCATTGCTCTCACCGGCACCGAGATTAAATCTGTGCGGGAAGGCAGCGTCAGTCTGAAAGAAGGCTTCGCCTTGATTAAGGATGGCGAGGTTTGGTTGATGGATGTGCATATCGCTCCTTATGTGCACGGTCATCGCGATAATCCCGATCCGCGTCGTCCCCGCAAGTTGCTGCTGCATCGCCGCGAAATCGATCGTCTCCAGGGGAAGCTGGCGGAAAAAGGCTGGACGCTGGTTCCGCTCAAGATGTATCTGAAGAATAACCGGGCCAAGGTGGAACTGGCGCTGGTGCGCGGCAAGAAGAAGTATGACAAGCGCCGTGAAATCGCCAAGCGCGACGCTGATCGGGATTTGCGTCGGGCGCTGAAAGGCTACCGTTGATCTGCCTGAACGCCATTCGCCCGACGCATTGAGTCCTGCCCTGTCGGGCGGTGGGATATTCTCAAAAAGGAGTTGACTCCCATGACTTCCAGACATGCGCCACGCCCTATTCGTCTGCCCGAGAGGGGGCGAGACAAACGGGCGCTTTTGCAGGCGATGGAGGCCGCGCGGGAGCGCGATGTGCGCTGGCGCGAGGGGCGGGTTTTCAGCCTGGTGTTTTATGCGGGGGAGGATGTGCATCAGGTGGCGGAAGCCGCGTATGAGATGTTTTTCTCCGAGAACGCGCTTAATCCCACCGCTTTTCCCAGCCTGCGCCGTTTCGAGAGTGAGGTGGTGTCCATGACGGCCAGCCTGCTTCATGGCGATGCTCAGGTGGCGGGGAATATGACATCGGGCGGGACGGAGAGCCTGTTGATGACCATGCTCACCGCCCGCGAATGGGCCCGCGATCAACATCCCGAGATCGACATGCCGGAGGTGGTGCTGCCCGCCACCGCTCATCCCGCCTTTGACAAGGCCGCGCATTATTTCGGCATGAAACTGGTGCGGGCGCCTGTACGAGAGGATTTTCGGGCCGACGTGACGGCCATGGCCCGGGCCATTACTCCCCGCACAGTGATGCTGGTGGGATCGGCCCCCTCCTATCCCCAGGGCGTGGTGGATCCCGTGGCGGAGATTGCCGCCCTGGCCCGCGAGCGAGGCCTGCTTTGCCATGTGGATGCCTGCGTGGGCGGCATGATGCTGCCTTTTGTGGAGCGTCTGGGCTATCCCGCGCCTGCCTGGGATTTCAGAACGCCGGGCGTCACCTCCATCTCGGTGGATTTGCACAAATACGGTTATGCGGCCAAGGGCGCTTCGGTGATTTTGTACCGCAGCAGCGAACTCAGGCGCTATCAGCTTTTTGCCACCACCGATTGGTCTGGCGGCATCTACGCCTCTCCGGCCATGGCCGGCACCCGTCCCGGCGGCGTCATTGCCGCAGCCTGGGCTGTGATGAATTATCTGGGCGAAGATGGCTATCTGCGCATCGCCCGCGCAGTCATGGAGACCCGTGATAAGATCATGGCGGGCGTCGAGGCGATTGCGGGCCTGAAAATCCTCAGCAATCCCGATATCAGCGTCGTGGCTCTGGCCTCGGATGAGCTCGATGTGTATTTGATTGCCGATGAGCTGGAGGCGCGGGGCTGGCATCTGGACCGGCAGCAGTTTCCTCCCAGCCTGCACATGACCCTGCACTATGGCCACAAAGACATCCCCGAGGCTTTCCTGCGGGATTTGCGGGCCAGCGTGACCGCGGTGCGGCGTCCGACGCCACGCCGCTTCATGCAATCGGCCCTGCTATCGATGATTCGCTTGCTTGCCGCTATTTTGCCCGAGCGCTGGCTGAGCTGGCTGACCGGGCAGGGCTCGCTCTTCTTGGGCGGGAGCGGCGGGCTGCCGGAGCGTAGTGCGCCCATGTATGGCATCATGGGTACATTACCCAACCGCGGTGACATTCGCGAATTGGTGTTGGATATGGTCGAAGGTTTCACCCGCCCTGAAGGCTAGAGCCTGTTATGAACTTCTCGTCAATTTCTACAGGTTTTCGTATCGCTCGTCTTCCAATTCGCCGCAGATGACGCTGAAAGATCGGATCAGCGCTGATTTTTGCAGAAAAACCCTTCTTCCATCCTGAAAAATCCGCGTAAATCTGTTGTATCCGCGTTATCAGCGGCGAATTCCGCGCGTGGATGACGCCAAAATTTGATTTGACAAGGCCGATGT
>WGCR01000504.1 GCA_015493675.1 Anaerolineae bacterium | reverse complement strand
GTGGGCAGGGGCACAGGCCCGATCTCGTCGATGCGGTCGCCATGTCGGACGATGACGGACGTAGCCACTGGTGTGGACAGGGACTCACTTTTGAGCTGACGCAGCAAACCGGTTGGCAGGCCCGCGGGCTCGGGCGTAGGCGATGACTTGGAAGCCGGGGATGGCAATGAGGGGGCGCTGTCAGGAGGCGGAGAGGCAAACGGACGAAAGGGAGAAGCTGCCACAGTACGAGTAGGCGAGGGCGTGAGAGTAGCCGCAGGTGAAGGCGCGGCAGTGGCAAGCGAGGCCGCAGGAGCGGTGGGAGCGGCGCACCCTGCAAAAGGCATCGCACCTGTCGCCAGGAGCAGGAGAGCCAAAAACGAAAATCGTAAACGCATCGGAATGACATGAGCGACGCCGGGCTCCTGAGGAAACCCGGCGTCGGCTGTGAGAGAGGCGTGCCGTTTAGAAACTGAGGAAAGTGATGAGACGTGTCCAGAAGACATCCAGCCCCGATCCGCCCGTGGTGGGCAGGGTGGTGGGGCCGCCCGTGGATGCGCCCGACACCCGAGGGAAGCCATCGACTTCGTCGTTGTGGAACCAGATGAACTCGTTGGAGGCGTGCATGGCGCCGGCGGCGTCGAAGCGGGCGTTGGTCACCTGCCACTGCCCGCCGTCCCATTTCACCTCGCTGGCGAAGACCGGAGCAACGCCGAACTCGCCGCCCGCCATCGGAGGTTTGGGAATGCTGGGATAGCCATAGAAAATGGGGGGCTCATCTTGCTCGAACTTGCCTTTGGCCACAGGGATAGGCGGCACGGACTGCTGTAAGCCGCTCATGTTAACCGCACTCTCGAAGAACCCGGCGAACATGGTCTCGCCCTGGTTGGCGTCGATGGCGTCGCCCAGGAAGATGAGGGAGCTGTTGATGGCGCCCATGATGGCGGCCACATCCTCGATGCTGTACACGTTCTGGCTGGTGAAGACGCCATGAGCGCCGTCATATTCGGAAGCCAGGCCGGTATAGACATCCACCGCCGCGTCGCGATAGGCGTTGTTGCCCGTGGTGCGCCAGGCTTCGATGAGGCCGCGCAGGGCATAGGCTTTGCGTGCGGCGTCATCCTTGTTGGCGTTCACAAGCGCAGCGCCGAATTTGTCGATGAGCGCCACCGCGGCGGCCTTGTTGGCGCTGTTGCGGGTGTGGCCGCATACCAGTTCAATGCCTGCACCGCGTAGGAATACTCGCGGGTGTCGCTGGGCTGTCGGGAAGAAACGGCGTCGAAGAGGGCGTCGGCCCCACCCAGGAACATCGCGCCCATTTGCGGATTGTAATAGCGGTTGGTGGCGCTGTGAGGCAACGTCTTGGCGCTGAGAATGCCGCTGACGTCGCTGAGGGCTTGTAGCATCACCCACTGGCCGTACCAGTCCACGGCGCCGTCACTGTTGGCGTACAGGCCCTGGTCGTTGCGCATATTCTCCAGCGCATACTTGGATTGCATCAGAGAACTGGCGTTCATAATCATGCCCACGAAGCGCCACTGAGCGCCGAAATTGTCGGTGGGCGTGCCAAAGTGATTGTCCACATGGAACTGCTTGGCCCACTCCGTCTCCTTGATGATGGTCCAGCCCATGGCCTGGCTGGTGATGTTCTTCTCGAAAGTGTCGGGATTCCAGCGCTGGGTGGCGAAGTCATTGACATCCAGCTTGGTGGTGTAATGCGGATCGCCGCTGGCGTAGATGGCCTGCAACAGGGTGACGTTCTTGGCCGGAGCAGCGGTGTCGCCGTCGTTGGGGTCGGCATCGACCGCCTGGATCATCTTCATAACCTGCTCTTTCTGCGGCATGAAGGTCACACCCAGGCCCGAGCGCATAACCAGATTGCCCAGGTTGTAGCGGGAATACCAGTAGCCTTCTTCTTCGGCGTCGGTCTTGGTGAAGTTAGGATCGCCGCCCTGGACGCCGGAGCCAGCGAAGGCCAGCACGGGCATGAGCAACAGGCCCAGAAGCAGCAGGCCGATGACAAAAGTTGATTTACGAGACATTATTTCCTCCGTGGAATAATGAGATAAAGATGGAATTGAATGTGAGTGACCGGTCGGTACAGCTC
>WGCR01000503.1 GCA_015493675.1 Anaerolineae bacterium | reverse complement strand
GTTCCTCTGGCCTCGGAACGCGAGGTGTGCCCTGTCAGCGACGCCACCTACACCCTGCGCGCCTATCGGCCCGACGCCCAGCAGTCCGAAACTCGCACCCTGCGTCTGATTCTGCCCCAGCCCTCGGTGACGGCCACGCCCACCCCGAGGTCCGCGCCTGTCGCCACCCCCGCGCCCGACGCCACGGCGACTATCGGGCCAACGCATACGCCCACGCCCCCCGAGAGCGCAGTCGCCCCCGCCACCTTCGTGCCATCCGGCCCGACCTTTCAGCCTGTCCAGCGGCTCACCCCCGCGCCCGAGCCTGGAGAAAACGCCAGTGGAAAACTCCTCACCTTCGGTGGGTTCGCCCTCATCCTGGCCCTGATTCTGATTGCCGGGGGATGGGCGCTGCTGCGTCAGTCCCGTTGAGCCTGCCATGAACGCTGATTTTCACCCTTATGCCTGGACTTTGTGGCTGGCGGCAGGCATGACGGCGGTATTGGTCACCCGCAATCCCCTCTATCTCATCATCCTGCTGCTGGCAGCGGGCTTTCTTTATGCTGTTCTGCTGCGCCGCGCCGGTCAATCGACTGATGCTGCACACAGTCAGCCTCTGGCCTGGCGGGTGATCGTGCGTCTGGCCTTCTTTTTATGGGGATTCGCCATTCTTTTCAACGCTCTCACCGTGCATGTGGGCCAGCACATTCTTTTTTCATTCCCGGCCGCCTGGCCCATCATCGGCGGTTCCATCACCCTGGAAGCCATTATCTACGGGTTTGTCACCGGCCTCAACTTCGTCAGCCTGATTCTGCTTTTCGCCATTTATAACAGCGTTCTGGGCCCCCACACTATCCTGCGCATGATCCCCGGTTTCGCCTATCAGACCGGCGTCGCCATCTCCATCGCCATCTCGTTCGCGCCCCAAACAGTCATCGCCTGGAGCGAGATTCGCGAGGCCCAGCGCCTGCGCGGCCACAAAGTCAAAGGCCTGCGTGATACATGGCCCCTTTTTGTTTCCCTGCTCGGCTATGGCCTGGATCGGGCCATTCAATTGGCCGAAAGTATGGACGCCCGCGGCTTTGGTGGACGCATTCTGCCAGCCAGCCCCCGCCAAACCTGGCTGATTCGGCTGGGGACGATAGCGGGTTTGCTGTTGCTGCTGGCCGGTTTGATAGTCAAATCCTACTATCGCAGCCTCCCCTGGGCCGGATTGGGGCTGCTGGCTGGGGGTGCGCTGCTGATGGGGCTCAGCTTGTGGCGGGGCGGGCGCCGCGTGCAACGCACCCGCTATCGCCGCTGGCTGTGGCGACCGCGGGACACGGTTCTGGCGTTGGGATCGGCGCTGTTGCTGGTCGCCGCCCTGCTCCTCTCCTGGCTTTTTCCCCAGGCTTTGTTCTACTATCCCTATCCCCCCTACGACATCCTCCCTGCCTTTCATCCCCTGCTGGGATTGCTCTTCATCCTGCCCCTGCTTCCCGCCTTTCTGCTCCCGCCGCCCACTTCCGAAAACCTGCCGTAACTATACAGGTATCCCACACAACGCTTTGCCACGAAGGCGCGAAGGTTTAAGGAGACACGAAGAAAACCTTCTATTTTTCCCTTCGTGTCTTTGTGCCTTCGTGTCTTTGTGGTTTTTGCCTCGTTATGAAAGGGTAGGTGTATAGTTACAACCTGCCATTGATTCCCGGCAACTGACCCTTCCCATGATCACCTACCAGCACTACACCTATCGCTACCCCAATGCTGATGCGCCCACACTCAGCGATCTCAGCCTCGATATTCCCGAGGGCGCGTTCGTATTGGTGATGGGACCGTCCGGCGCCGGGAAATCCACCTTTTTGCGCACGCTCAATGGTCTGGCTCCCCATTTCTATGGCGGCGTGGTGGGTGGAAAAGCCATCATCGGCGGTCGCGATCCCGTGGCGGAATCGCCGCGCGGCATGTCGGATCTGGTGGGCATGGTCTTCCAGGACCCCGAATCGGGCTTTGTGGTGGATGTCGTGGAGGACGAACTGGCTTTTGCCATGGAAAACTGGGGCGTCCCCCAGGACATGATGCGCAAACGGGTGGAAGAGGCGCTGGATCAACTTCAGATTGCCCATCTGCGCAATCGGCCCATCAGCCAGCTTTCTGGCGGTGAAAAACAACGCGTCGCCATCGCCGCTGTCCTCACCCTGCATCCCGACATCCTGGTGTTGGATGAGCCCACCTCGCAACTGGACCCCCAGGCCGCCGAAGAAGTCCTGCTGGCCCTGCGCCAACTCAACGAAGACCTGGGACTCACCATCCTCCTTTCCGAGCATCGATTGGAGCGGGTGGCGCATTATGTGGATTATATTCTCTACTGGCCCGGCGAAGGTCGATCTCCCCTCTTTGGCGAACCTGCCGAGATCCTGCGTCAGGTTCCGCTGACGCCGCCTCTCATCACGCTGGGTAAGGCCCTGGGTTGGCAGCCGTTGCCTCTGACCATCAAACAGGGCCGTCAATTCGCCCGCCAGATCAAAGATCATCTGCACCCGGCGCCTCTGCCTGCGCCGACTTCCGCCCATGATCGTCCCCCCGCCATCAGCATCGAAAACCTGTGGCATCGTTATCCTACCGGCCGCGAAGCCCTGCGCGGGGTGACGCTACGCGTCTGGCCCGGCGATTTTATGGCGCTGATGGGCCGAAACGGCAGCGGCAAAACCACCTTGCTCAAACATCTGGTGGGGCTGCTCAAGCCGGCCCGCGGCAGCGTCAGCG
>WGCR01000502.1 GCA_015493675.1 Anaerolineae bacterium | reverse complement strand
GGAGATGTGTATAAGAGACAGACATCAGCGAAGCGGACGAGTCAGAGGCCGAAATCAGCGTGGAGACGCCTGAAACCATCTCTGCGCCGCCTCCCCCCCCGCCTATTCCCGACGAAGTCGAAAGCCCAGCGTTGGATGAGCTGGATAAGGAAGAAGAGCAGCAAGCGCCACAGGTGTTGCGATTCGATGGCGACCCCACTTACAACGCCATCATCGCCATCGAACCCAATGATGATTATTTGGGGGAATATGGCCTCAGCGTCGGCAAAACCGCCCCCAATAATCCCAATTTGGCGCTGACGCTGGAGGTGTGGTTATTCGATAAAAGCGATACGCAGACCACAGAGATTGCGCTCACGCCCGCCGTTATCACGGCTGATCCTGATCTCAAAGCGCGCTACATACCGGAAAACACGCCCGTTTTGCCCCTGCGCGAAGGCCAGGCCATCTCGCTGGAAACCGCTGAATTGCGTCTGGATGGCCGCGTGCGCCGGGTTAAATTCGGGGCCGCCACCAGCGACGGCGTGCCGGTGATCGAAAGCGCAGAAATCGAGCTATTGGGGCGGAGAAAATAAGCGGGGCGCACCAACTGTCACGCTGAATCAGACGCGTTCATCGGGGTTGAACAGGCGATCATATTCCTGGATGGCGTAACGATCCGTCATGCCCGCCAGATAATCACAGATCACGCGGTGCATATCATCCTCCCCCGCCTCCAGCTTGCGCTGCGTATCGGGCGGCAACATGCGCGGCTCCCGCACATAAGCCTCGAACAGACGCGTCAGCACCAGCTCCGCCTTGGTGGCCATGCGCACCACCCGGTAGCTGCGGTAGAAATGATCAAACAGATAGCGTTTCTGAATCGCATTGGCATGGGCCATATCGGGGCTAAATCCGGCGATATTGTGGCCAATGGCCCGGACATCATCCACCGATTGCACCTGATGCGCAAGCAACTGGGCGTAAGTGTATTCGACAGCATCCGTCATCTCGATGCCCACCAGCCGCCGGATGATGCGGGCTCGGGTCAATGAATCCAGGTGATTCAAATGATACGGCAGCCCCTGGCTATCCATCACCCGCTGCCACAGAGGCTGGGTGGCCAGATCCTCGACATCCAGAATGCCCGCATACAGACCATCATCCAGATCACTGGTATTCCAGGCCAGCTCATCCGCGATATTGGCCAACTGACATTCCAGCGTGCCCGCCAGATCCGGTTCATAGCCTTCGGCGTTAATGACATCATAATCGGTGTCGTGCTTGACCAGCCCCTCGCGCACCTCATAACTCAGGTTCAGGCCCGGAAAATCGGGGTAGCGCCGCTCAAGCTTCTCGACAATGCGCGTGGTCTGCCGTTGATGATCGAAACCGCCATGCCCCTGCATGAGATGATTCAGAATATGCTCGCCGGTGTGCCCGAATGGCGGATGCCCCAGATCGTGCGCCAGACAGACCGCCTCGGTCAACTCCTCGTTGGCTCCCAGCGCCCGGGCCAGCGTGCGCCCGAGCTGCGCCACCTCCATGGTGTGAGTCAGACGATTGCGATAATGATCGCCCTCGTGATAAACGAACACCTGCGTCTTATAGGCCAATCGCCGAAACGCGGTGGTGTGCACAATGCGATCCCGATCTTTTTGATACACGGTGCGATAATCCGCCTCATCTTCTTCATACACCCGTCCCCGCGTATCAGCGCTTTTCATGCCCCAGGGCGCCAGAAATTTGCGTTCCCGTTCTTCGAGAGACTCGCGTGAAATCATGTTGACCTCCTATGGTGACAAACAGCGCTATTCGGTGAGATAATCGCGCAATTTACGGCTGCGCTGGGGATGGCGCAACTTGCGCAGGGCTTTGGCTTCGATCTGGCGGATGCGCTCGCGGGTGACGCCGAATTCGTTTCCTACCTCCTCCAGCGTGCGGTTGCGGCCATCAACAAGCCCGAAACGCATCTCCAGCACCTTGCGCTCGCGCTCATTCAACTCCTCAAGAATCTCCTCCACCTGCTCGCGCAGAAGCTGTTGCGTGGCCGCGTCAGCCGGTTCGGGAGCACTCTCATCCTTGATGAAGTCGCCCAAAAAACTGTTTTCTTCATTGCCCACCGGCGTTTCCAATGACATCGGCTCCTGGGCCATGCGGATGATATTGCGCACTTTGGCCGTGGCCCGGCGCAGCGCCCGCTTCTGGGTTGCATTCAATGGCTTGCCTTCGGCAAGAGCTTTGCGGATAGCCTCGCGCTCCTCCTCCGGCTCGATGAAGTCCATCTCCACCGCCACCTCTTCCGCCGCGGGATCCCGTCCCAACTTCTGCGTGAGATCGCGCTGCGTGCGCATCACCCGGTTGATGCTCTCAACCATATGCACAGGAATACGGATGGTGCGGGCCTGATCGGCGATGGCCCGCATAATGGCCTGGCGAATCCACCAGGTGGCATAAGTGCTGAACTTGAAACCGCGGGTGTGATCGAATTTCTGCACCGCCCGCAGTAAACCCAGATTCCCCTCCTGAATCAAATCCAGCAGGCTCATACCGCGGCCCACATAACGTTTGGCCACGCTCACCACCAGACGTAGATTGCTCTGCACCAGCTCTCGCTCCGCCTTTTTGCCGTCAAAAAGCAGCGCTTCGATCTGATCCCGTTCTTCATCGGGCAACGCAGCCAGATACGCCTCGGGCGATACATCCGCCTCTTTGGCCCGCTCCACCAGGTCTGCACGCGCCTCCTGCCCGGCGCGAATACGCCTGGCAATAGACACTTCCTGTTCCTGTGTCAGCAGCGGATGCCGTCCTATCTCTTGCAGATATTGCCGAATCGGATCACTGACGCCGCCAGTGTCCTCAAGGATCTTGGCAACTGGCATCTTGTATTCAGCTTCGACTTCGGCCTCCAGGCTCTCATCACGATCGATGGCCGGCAAAACCAGAGCATCTCCCTCATCGACGGCCAACTCCAACACCGGAATATCAGGCGACGCCTCTGGATCCACGACATCTTCAACCAGCTCCAACGGCAAAATCACATCATCCCCATCCGCGAGGACAACGCCTTCGTCCGGCGACGCTGAAACCGGCGCATCGGTCAAGGCGCGTTCATCCTTGATGTTTTCAATTGGAGAAGATTTACGGGAAGACGTCGAACTCATATATGAGAAGGCAAACTCTTTTCAGAGAGAATAAGGGGGCAGAAGGTTATTTTGTTGCGTAAGCGGAGCGGTGATTACTGACCCAACGCGCAGCCTGAGAATAATGAACCATGGCGATTTCCAGATTTTTGCGTTCGACCAGAAGCATCTGAAACCGCTCCGCGAGACTGCGCAATTCATCAGGATTGGAGGTTTCAGCCATCGAAATCTCCAACTGGCGCTGCGTCTCGCGATTGCGTTCCAATCTCAAACGGATGAGGTTGGTGACAACATCTCTTTGTAAATGATGAAACTGAATGTGCTTTGGTTTCCCTGCTTCGAAATCCCGGGCATATTCCCAAAGAAACAGAAAGTGCTCGTGAATGTGGGAATCCTGATCGGCCATGTAACTGGCCAGGTCGCCATCAGGGTTTTCGAAACGAAAATCATCCAGCAGCTCAAAAAGCGCGCGATTGGTGAAATGGGTGAAATCTTCGACATACAGCGGCTCGATTTTCAATTGAGCCAGCTCATCATCCAGCCAGGGCAGCAGGGACTGATGATGAAAGAGGAGCAGGCCCAGCACATGCTCCTCAGCGCCGATAATCGGGGCGGGCGTCCGGGATGCGGGGAGCTCGGGAGCGGCGGGCGGCGTTTCACTCAGG
>WGCR01000501.1 GCA_015493675.1 Anaerolineae bacterium | reverse complement strand
TATAAGCTGAAAATATGGCTTTGATAAGGTTCAGTCCACTCGTTCTCATCCAAAAACGCCAGAGTCCAGTCATTCAATAAAGATTTTATCGTTTCTTCGTATCCGTGTTGCGTGAACAGGGCAATGTTAGCAGTTACGCTTAGAGATTCGATATTGGGTATTGGATGTGGGCTACGGTGATGGCCCCCCGCCGCCAATATCGAATATCCAATACCTGATGCCTGGACATCCCATCACCCACGACGATTTCCCATGATCGCAACCTCCTCCACACCCCCACTCCTCGAATTGCATGACGTGGTCAAGAAGTTCCGGCTGCCCGGCGGCTGGCTCACGGGCCAGGCCCGGTATGTGCACGCGGTGGCGGGCGTGAGTTTGTCCATCGCCAAGGGTGAGGTGTTCGGGCTGGTGGGGGAGTCGGGCTGCGGCAAGACTACCCTGGGACGGCTGATCCTGCGCCTCATCGAGCCCACCTCGGGCCAGATCATCTTCGATGGCCGCGATATCACGCATCTCAAGAAAAAGGAGTTGCAGCCCATCCGCAAGGAGATGCAGGTAGTATTCCAAAATCCTCTGGCATCTCTCAGTCCCCGCATGAAGATCTTCGACAGCGTGGCCGAACCCCTGCGCACCCATCACATCGTGCCCGAGAACCAGATGAAGGAGCGGGTGCACGAGTTGTTGACCCTGGTGGGGCTGGGACCGCAGCACGCTTCGCGATATCCCCACGAGATTTCGGGCGGGCAGTGCCAGCGGGTGGCTATCGCCCGGGCGCTGGCCCTCAATCCCAAGCTGATCATCCTGGATGAACCCACCTCAGCGCTGGATGTCTCGGTTCAGGCCCAGATCATCAATCTGCTCCAGGACTTGCAGGAGGCGCATGGCCTGACCTTTCTCTTCATCTCTCACGATCTTTCGGTAGTGGAACACATCAGCGACCGCATCGGTGTGATGTACCTGGGCAAGCTGGTGGAGGTGGGCGATGCCTGGGACATCTTCAACGATCCGCTGCATCCGTACACCCAGGCCCTGTTGGGCGCCATCCCCCACCCCGAGGTGGATGATGATCGGGAGCTGGTCATCCTGGAAGGGAATGTGCCCAGTCCGGTGAATCCGCCTTCAGGCTGCCGTTTCCATACCCGCTGCCCACTGGCCACCGACATCTGTCGCCAGAAAGAACCTGCGCTGGTGGATGTAAATGGGCGGCTGGTTGCGTGTCATCTGGTGGAGGAACAGCAGCCTGCGGGCGCACGCTTGTCCGAGACGATGGGCCATTGACAATAGACGATGAAGTCATAGTCACTCTTGTCCATCGTCCTCTCCCCATTCCCAAGTTCCATTCCGACGCATCACACGTTTTCAGGAGTTCCTACTATGTCGCGTCTTTTCGGAATCGCCGGTGTCCAGATGTCCGTCATCCCCTGGGATGTGGACGCCACTATCGATAAAATGGCCGATGTCACCCGCCAGATCAGCCTGACTTTTCCCTGGGTGCACATGGTGATGTTTCACGAACTGGCCGTGCCTGGCCTGGTGCAATTCATCACAGCACCGCGCCCCGACACCTGGCGGGAAAACGCCGCACCCATTCCCGGCCCGCAGACCGAGCGGCTGAGCGAGATCGCCCGCAAGACGCGCAAATGGCTTCTGCCCGGCTCACTCTACGAGCGGGATGGCGACGCCATCTACAACACGGCCATCGTCATCTCCCCCCAGGGCGAGATCGTGGCCAAGTATCGCAAGATGTTCCCCTGGCTGCCTTACGAGGCGGGCACTTCGGCGGGTGATGAATTCTGCGTGTTCGATATCCCCGACATCGGGCGTTTTGGGGTGATGATCTGTTACGATATGTGGTTTCCCGAGGTTACCCGCACCCTGGCCTGGATGGGCGCGGAGGTCATCCTTCAGCCGACGATGACGCCGACCTCGGATCGGGAGGTGGAGTTGGTGATGGCCCAGGCCAGCGCCATTTTCAATCAGGCTTATTTCGTCAGCATCAACGGCGTGGGGCCGTGGGGCGGGGGGCAGTCTTTGCTGGTGGACCCGGATGGGCGGGTGTTGCAGAAGGCGGGCGTGGCCGAAACCATCCTCACGGAGATCCTGGACCTGGACCACGTGACCCGCACCCGTGAGTACGGCACCATCGGGCTGGGGCAAACGCTGAAACAACTGCGGGACAGTGGCATCGCCTTTCCGGTATACGATGATCGGGGCGAGGTGCGGGGCGGCAGCTTCACTGAATTGGGCTCACTGGCGTTGCACCGGAAATTACGCTGATGTGTGCGGTAACAAGTTTTGCTGCACCCAACTAACGATCTCCTCCAACCCAACCTCTACTTGCTCGCCCGTCTCCATGTCGCGCAGGGTGGCGACGCCGCTGGCCAGTTCATCCTCGGCGATAATGGCGGCGAAGCGCACGCCCGCTTTGTTGGCGCTCTTGAGCTGGGATTTGAGACTGCGGTCGCCAAACGCGGTCACCGCGGGGACGCCCGCGGTCCGCAGCGCGTCCGTCAGCTTCAGCGCGGCCAGCTTGGCCTCGAGCCCGCGGTGCAGGGTCATTACCTGCGGGCGGGCCAACGCGGGCGGCTCGACGCCCTGGGCCTTCAAGCTGAGCACGATGCGCTCGATGCCGATGCCCACGCCCACGCCGGGCGTGCGCGGCCCGCCCACCGATTCCACTAGGCCATCGTAACGGCCGCCGCCGCACAGCGCGTTCTGCGCGCCCAGCTCCTCCGCCCACACCTCGAACACGGTGCGCACATAATAGTCGAACCCGCGCACCAGTCGGAAGTTCACCTGGTAGGGCAAATTCAGCGCTTGCAGATAGCCTTGCAGCGTGTCGAAATGCTCGGCGCAATCATGGCAGAGATGATCGACGCTCTTGGGCGCGTCATCCAGCAGGGCCAGGGTGGCTTTCTCTTTGGTGTCCAGCACCCGCAAGGGATTCACTTTCAGGCGGCGTTGATCCACCGCGGGCAACTCATCGTAATGGGCCTCGAAATAAGCCACCAGTTTTTCGATGTAGGCGGGCCGGCAGACAGGGCAGCCGATGGAGTTGATCTGAAAACTGACATCCTGGAAACCCAGCTCTTTATACAGGTTGTAGGCCAGTTGCATGATCTCCAGATCAGCCGCGGGGTCCTCTTCACCCAGCAATTCGGCGTTGAATTGGGTGTGCTGGCGAAAACGCCCGGCCTGAGGCTTCTCGTGGCGGAACAGCGGCCCGACCGCGAAAAGCTTCACCGGCTTGGGCCGGGTGTGCATCCCATGCTGCACGTAGGCCCGCATCACGCCCGCAGTGAACTCGGGTCGCAGGCTGATGCTGGCGCCATCCAGGTCCTCGAAGCTATACAGCTCCTTGTCGAGGATGATGGCCGTGCCTTCTTGCAGACCGCGCAGGAAAAGCCGGGTTTCTTCCAGCACGGGCGTGTCGACTTGCAGGAAGCCATAGCGATCGGCCAGCTCGTAGGCCTTGGCCAGTACGAATCGCCAGTAGGGGAATTCTTCGGGGAGGACGTCTTTGAAGCCTTTTAGCGTCTGAAATTTGGGCATGATGGATACGGAATGAAAAAATGGAGAACAAAAAATGTGGAAACTTTTTGAAGAATGAAAAACGATTTTCTGATATGACTGTCAAATTATACCATCGACAGGCGAAAGAGCTTGAAAACGCAAAAGGGCGCAGCCAAATGCTACGCCCCTTGCGGATTCGATACGCGCGAAACTAGAGCCTGTTATGAACTTTTCGTCAATTTCTACGGGTTTTCGTATCATTCGCCTTCCAATTCGCCGCGGATGACGCTGAAAGATCGGATCAGCGCGGATTTTCACAGAAAAATCCGGCTCTTCTGAATTTCAGGGGGTGGTCTGTGCACACTGTTGCAGGGCGTGCGACTTTGGCATTTATCTGCATTGTGCGGGCCCAAAGACTTCGGAGGTCTGGCGAGACCTCCGAAGTCTACAGTGGCGAACCATCACGCCCCTTGAAATTCAATTGAACCAAAAATCCTTTGTAACTATACAGGTATGGTTTCAGGCAGAAGGAGGTCTCCTGCGAACATAGAACCCAGAGCCGTCCAGGCATTGACGCCTTGTTTACG
>WGCR01000500.1 GCA_015493675.1 Anaerolineae bacterium | reverse complement strand
CTGCTGGCCCGGCGACAGGGGCAAATCTCCTCCGCGCGGGACAGGTTTGATCTCGGTCTGGATGGTGGTCCCGGCCTGATCTTCGCCCAGTTCCTCCGCGATGAGCCGGGCCAGTCCGGCCACGGTGGGGGCTTCGAAAAGACGCCGCAGGGGCAGGCTCACCTGATAGCGATCCCGCAGTCGCGAGACGATCTGCGTAGCCAGCAGAGAATGGCCGCCCAGCTCGAAAAAGTCATCATCGACGCCCACCGGCCCGATGCCCAGGGTTTGCTCCCAAAATGTGGCGATATCCTTCTCCAAATCGCTCTCAGGCGCCACAAATGGCGTCGTCATTTCCGGACGAGGATGCAACAAGCCCGAGCGATCTTTTTTCTCCTCAACAGGTTCCTCCGGCAACGCCTCCTCGACAGCGTACAGCTTGTGCATCCGGGCGTCGATATCGGCTGTGGAGACCACCACCTGCGGCAGATCATCATAGGCCAGCACCTGCTCCAACACCTGCAAGCCTTCCTCAGGCAGGATAGCCAGATCGGAGACGCCGTTGGGCGTGAGGCTGGTCATCCCCTCATTCTCGAAGGCCCAGCCATCCCAGTTGATGCTCATCCAGGCCGTGTCGGTGCGTTGAGATTCCCGCACCGCGAAGGCGTCCATATACGCATTCACCGCGGCGTAAGCGGCCATGCCATATCCGCCGACAACAGCGGAGAGTGAGGATTGCAGGAGCACGAAATCAAGCGGAATGTCTTTCAGCGCCGAGGCCAGATTGCGCGTGCCCCACAGTTTGGAGCGATAATGCAGCTCACAGACCGAGGAATCCAGCTCCGCCAGAGGAGCCAGGGAGTTCAGGCCCACCACGCCCGCAGCGTGGAAAACGCCATGCAGGGCGCCGAAATGCTGAAGGGTCTCCTGCACCATCTGATGCACCGCGGCTTCATCGCCCACATCCGCAGCGATGACCAGGACGTCCGCGCCCAGGGCCTCCAGCTCTCGCACAGCCCGGATTTTTCGGGCAACGGGATCATCGGGCATGGCCTCATCCAGCACGACCTCCCATTTTTCCCGGGGCGGAAGCGCTGTGCGCCCCACCAGCGCCAGGCGGGCCCCCACTTTTTCGGTGAGATACCGGGCGAAAAGCAGGCCCATATTGCCCAGACCGCCGGTGATGAGATAAACGCCGTGTGGCCGCAAACGAATGTCGCCATTATGGGGCGGTTGCAGGGGCTCGAAGGCCTGCACCCAGCGCCGCCCGCCCCGATAGGCCGTCACCACGTCATCGGCCAGAACGATGTCGCGAGCGACCTTCCGGGCCAGCTTCAGCCGCCGATCATGGTCGGGCGGCACCTCGATATCCAGGAATCGACAATGGATGTTCGGGAATTCCTCGCGGATAACCTTACACGGCCCCAGGGGCATCGCCTGAACGGGATGCACTTCCGACAAACCCGAAAAATCCAGAGCGCGATGACCGATAAAGATCAATTTGATGTTGCGGGTGATATTCAGCGCGTACAACGTCTTGGCCAGATACATGAAGGTGGCCATGCTGCGCTGGCGCGCATCCTCGAAGTCGGTCGGGGCGTCATTCCAGGCGATGACAATGGATTCAGGCAGACGACCTGCCGCGTCCAACTCCTCGAACAGCCGTCGCAAATCCGATTCCTCGCCCGGATGAACCGTATACGTCCGGTCATCGATGCGTTCATAGTGGTCTCCCACCGCCACCATGATGACCGGCAAACCTGCCTCTTTCAGGATTTCAGCCATGGGATCGCCCAGTTTGTCCCGAAAGATGAGCCAGGGCTCATGATCGCCGTTGACATGAGGCAAGCTGCCCGTGAGGGGCGCCCGGCGCCATGAGGGCGTGTACAACCATTGGGAGACATCCTTCCGTTTGGCAATTCCCATATCCACGGGCTCGGTCACAGGCTCGATTCCCGCCATATCTGGTTCGATCCAATGCCGCTGCCGCTGGAAAGGATAGGTGGGCAGGGGGATGCGATACCGGAGTTCTCCCTCATAAAACGCCTGCCAGTCGATCTTGCCCCCGGCCATCCAGAGCTGCCCCAGGGTTTCCAGCAGAAAAGCCTGATCATCGCGTTGTGATCGCGGATGCCGCAGCGATTGCAGGATGATGCGGCGATCGCCGGCGCTGATATTCCATTGCGCCAGCCGCGCCAGCGTATTGCCTGGTCCGACTTCGAGCAGCGCCATGTAGGGCTCCTGAATCAACAGCTTGACGCCATCGGCAAAGCGCACGGCCTGCCGCAAATGCTGCGCCCAATAGGCCGGATCCGTCGCCTGCTCGGGCGTGATCCATTCGCCCGTGACATTGGAAATGAAAAGAGAGGCCGGAGGCTGTGGATTGAGCCGCTGCACCAGTTCGGCAAAGGGCTCCAGGATAGGCGCCATCATGCTGGAATGGAAGGCATGAGAGGTGTGCAGACGGCGGATGCCATACCCGGCCTCATCCAGTCGGCGTTCCAGCGCATCCACGGCATCGTAAGGCCCGGAGACCACGACCAGGCCCGGCGCGTTGACGCCTGCCAGGGAGAGCCGATCATCCTCATCCAGCCAGGCTGCGATATCAGACTCGGACATCTGCACGCTGAGCATGGCGCCGCCGGGCATGCTTTGCATCAAGCGCCCGCGGGCGGCGACCAGCTCCAGCGCCGCGGCCAGCTCGAAGACGCCAGCCAGGGTGGCGGCCACATATTCGCCGATGCTATGGCCGATCATGGCCGCGGGCTGCACGCCCCAATGCATCCATAATTGAGCCAGCGCATATTCGATGACAAAGAGCGCAGGCTGGGTGTAGCGGGTCTGTTTCAATTGTTCGGCGGCAGCCTCTTCCATGCCTGCGGCCGGGAACATAAGCCGCCGAATGTCGATATCCAGATGCGGGCGCAGCAATTCAGCACAGCGATCCACCTGCTCGGCAAAAAGAGGCTCGTCTTCGTAGAAATTCCGGGCCATGTTCACATACTGAGCGCCTTGCCCGCTGAACATGAATGCCACAGGGCGATCCTCGAACTCCTCCATGGCGTCGAATAAACGCCCGGCGTCCCGGGTTTCGAGGATGGAGGCCGCCTCATCCCTGTCCTTTGCCACCAGCATCCGCCGGTGCTTGAAGGTCTTGCGTCCGACCTTGAGGGTGTAGGCCGCGTCCGCCAGATTGAGATCATCATGCTGGCGGAAATGTGCGGCCAGATTATCGGTGGCTTGCTCCATCGCCGCAGGTGTGCGGGTGGAGAGGGTGATGAGCTGCCAGGCCCGCGAAGGCCCGGAGCCGGGCCGCGGAGGCGATTCTTCCAGCACCGCGTGAGCGTTGGCGCCGCCCATGCCGAAGGAACTGACCGCGGCCCGCCGGGGCAGGCGATCGGTGATCCAATCGGAAAGACGCTGCTGGACGTAGAAAGGACTGTTCTCGAAATCGATCTGCGGATTGGGCGCCGTGAAGTTGATGGAGGGAGGGA
>WGCR01000499.1 GCA_015493675.1 Anaerolineae bacterium | reverse complement strand
TCGTTGAGAAGCAGCATGTAAGGTTCGAGATGCTCGCGCTGCACGATGGTCTTGATGCGCTGTTTGTAGGCTTCGGCCTTCTGGGCAACCACGGTGGCGCGAGTGGGGGAGAGCACCGCGCGAATGCGTTGTCCCAGAGTGGTCTCGATTTCGTTCAGCAAAGCACGTTCTCGTCCCAGCACCAGGGTGAAATGCACGCCATTTTCTTCTACCAGACGGGATCGATTGACGTAATCCTGGATGTCCGATGCGATGTTGTAGCTGATGACGTAGGGAGATTCCACCATCAGGTCTTCGCTGGCAGCATCTGTCAGCACCAGGAAGTCCAACATGCCGTCACGCCATTTTAGTAACGTGTTCTCTCTCTCGCTGGCTTCCATTCCCGTGTGCAGGGGAGCGCTGTTGTAACCGCGGGTTTGCAGGGCGAAGGAGATCGCTTCGGTTTGGGGGCGGAGACGGGCAAAGATGAGCGCCCGAGAGATGTTTTCACCATCCAGCAGCCGAATCAGCGTTTCATCTTTATCTCCCGAAGGAATGGTCTGATAGCGATGATTGATGAGCGGGACGGTGATGGCGATGGGCTCGCGTTGCAGCATGACGGGCTCGAAAAGGTGCTCGTCTGCAAAATCATGCAGCAAGTCTTCGACCCGGGCGGCGAACATGGTCGTCTGCCTGCCTGCGGGCATGGCGTCCAGAAGGTCTTCGATGACCGATTGCTGTCGGCGAGATAGCAGGTAATCGATATCCTCGATGACGACAAATTGCACATTGTCAAGGCTCAACGCGCCGCGGTTCACATGTTCGCGAACCCGAGGCGGCGTGCCGATGACGATTGCGGCGGTCTCATCCAGTTGCTCGGCCTCTCGGGCGAGTGAGCGGCCAGCATAGAGAGAGACGACGCGCAGATGTTTGTGTGGGTTTAGAAGCTGAAAGAGTGATCCGGCGCGAATGGCGTTATCACTACCGCCGACCAAAACAATGACTTGCGCGCCGCTGATTTCTGCATTCAGCGTCTGCAGAATGGGAAGGGCGTACGAGGTGGTGCGACCGCTTCCGGAAGGAGCTTCAGCGACGATGTCCCTACCGGCGAGGATATGGGGAATCACTTCGATCTGAAGCGTGGTTGGTTTTTCGAGGCCAATAGCCTCAAGCCCCGCGACGAGCTCAGGTGTTAAGCCTAATTCGGTAAATGTTTGACTCATTTTACTTGTTCCTCACAAGGATGTTCACAGATTGACACAAGGTTCAGAGTGTAGCGAGAGGTTTGTTGGCGGCTCCCAGGGTCCTTGAACCCCCGCCATAATAAAAAAGTATAGCACAAAGAGCTTTTGAATGAAAATTCCCGTAAGACTCCTGACCACACGAACATTACAATTTGATGCAAGATTACATTACAGTTGACGATTTGGTGAGAAATGATGCCGCAGCTATCTATTTCAATGCCTGTTGCATCTTATCCCATGGCAGGGTGTTGATGACGTTTTCGGATGTCAACCAGGCCCGACGCGCCACGGCCACGCCATATTCGATGAAATCCATGTGCTGGGGGCGATGCGCGTCAGTGCTGATGGCGATCTTGCACCCCAGGTCCACGGCGCGGCGGGCGTGAACGTCGTTCAAATCCAGCCGCACGGGATGCGCGTTGATCTCCAACACCGTGCCCGTCTCGGCGCAGGCCCGCATCACCCGCTCCATATCGATTTCGGTGGGCGGACGACGGCTTAACATGCGGCTGGTGGGGTGTCCCAAAATATCCACATGGGGATTGTTGATAGCGTTGAGCGCCCGACGGGTGATGGTTTCCCGATCCTGGCGCAGGCTGCTGTGGATGCTGGCCACCACCACATCCAGCTTCGCCAGCACGTCATTGGTCAAGGCCAGACGTCCGTCGGCCAGAATCTCCAGCTCCACGCCCAGCAGCAGACGAAAATCCACGCCCGCGTCGGCCCAGCCCTGGTTCAGCTCCTCCACGATGTCGCGCTGCTGCGCCAGCTTTTCGCTATCCACGCCGCCGGTCACGCCCAGCCCGATGCTGTGATCGCTGAGCAGCCAGTATTTGTATCCCCGGGCGATGGCGGCTTCAGCCATTTCCTGGATCGTGGCTTTGCCATCGCTCCAGTTGGAATGACCATGCAACTCGCCCTGGATGTCGGCCGTTGTGATCAGCCGGGGCAGGTTGTGCGTCCGGGCCAGCGCGATCTCGCCCCGGGCCTCGCGCATCTCGGGCGGAATCCAGTCCAGCCCCAGAAATTCATACAGCGCTTCCTCCGCTGCGAAATGGCGCTTTTCTCCGGCGGGCGCATCGCCCCTTCCGGTGGCTTCCAGATCATATTCGCTCAGGCTCCAGCCCTGTTTCAACGCCAACTCCCGCAGCTCGATGTTGTGTTGCTTGCTGCCGGTGAAGTATTGCAGGGCCGTGCCCCAGTGTTTTTGCGCCACCGCCCGCAGATCGCATTCCAGACCATCTTTCAGGCGCACCCGACTCTTGGTTTCGCCCCGCCACAGCACATCGCGCACCTGCGGCAGGCTGCAGAAAGCCGCCATCACCTCGGCGGGCCGCGGCGTGATGGCCAGGATGTCCAGATCTCCCACGCTCTCCTTCCAGCGGCGCACGCTGCCCGCGGGCTCAATGGCGGTGATGGCATCGTCGGGCAGCGCTGCCTTCAGGTCGGCGATGAGTCCCAACACCGCAGGCCGGGCCACGCCCAGGGGCGTCCGTTCATCCCCGCGTCGGGCCAGCAGGTCGATGCCCTTGAGGATTTTCTCCTCCGATTTGGCGCCAAAGCCCTTGAGCTGGCGGATTTTCTGCGCCTCGGCCGCGGCTTTCAGCTCGTCCAGAGTCGTGATCCCCAGCTCTTGCCACAGCCGGGCGACTTTCTTCGGGCCCAGACCCTCCACCGCCAGCAGGTCGATCAGGCTGATGGGAACCTGATCTCGCAATTTTGCCGCGAGATCGCTATCGCCCGAGGCCAGAAATTGGGTGATGACCTCGGCCACGCCCTTGCCCACGCTGGGCAGATCGGTCAGCTTGCCCGCGGCCACGATGTCATTGATGTCCTCGCCCAGGGAGTCCACCACCTCGGCCGCGTTGCGAAACGCGAGATAATGAAACCGCCCTTCGCCCTTGATCTCCTTCAGGTTGGCGATGAGCCGCAGGTGTTCTGCGACATCATGATTTGTATATTGATGCGTCGTCATTTCAACCTCCTGACATGCCCCGGTCAGGCAAAGGTTATGGCATGAGTTGCGCCAGGGCCGCGCGCAGTCGGTCTTCCACGCCCGTTGCCTCTTTGGGCACGCCTTGCACGGCCCGCTGGGCCTCGACGATACTGTATCCCAGCGCGGCCAGGGCCTCGATCACCTCTGCATCCTCGTCGGTGATGGGCGCAACGCCCACGCCCTCGAATTCCGAGACGCCCATCTTGTCCTTGAGATGGAAGAGGATCTTCTTGGCGCTCTTGGGCCCGATGCCGGGCACCCGAGTGAGCAGGCCCGGCTCGTCATTGGCCACGGCCAGCCGGATGGTGTCGGGCGGCAGGGTGGAGAGGATGCTCAGGGCCAGCTTCGGGCCAACGCCGCTGACGCCCAGCAGCACCAGAAATAGGTCCAGGTCTTCCTCGGTGGCGAATCCGAACAGGGTGAACTCCTGCTCGCGGATGTGCAGATGCGTGAACAGCGCCACCGGCTGCCCCGTCTGATAGCCCGCCAGTTGATCTGCCGGGACGAACACCATCAGCCCCATGGGCCCGATGTCCACGATGATGTGGTCTTCGGCGACATACTCGATGCGCCCTCGCAAGCGGCTGATCATTTTTCTCGTTCCACTCAGGCAGCCTGCGCCTGATAAATCACCGGGCGGTAGCGAGGTTTGGGGATGGGTTTGCCTTCGGCCCGTGCGACTTCCAGCCAGGCCCGTTTTGCTTTCTCCACTTCCGCCAGAGCCTCAGCCGGTGTGTCGCCAAAGGCGGAGCAGGCTTCCAGATCAGGGATATCTGCGATGTAGCCGCCATCTTCTTCAGAATAAAAGATGTTGATGTGGTAATCCTGCTTCATTTATCCTCCAACTGGAGATTGTATTTTTCTACCAGTTTCAAGAACTGCCTGATTTGATAGGGCTTTGCTTGACCCTTTACATTCTGAAGATTCACAAGTTCTGGAATTTCCGGGTGGGTGAAAATGTGATGACTTCCGCTTACTCGCGCCAGACGAAATCCGAATGCTTCAACCAGGCTTGTGAAATCACTGAAGCGGATATTAGCCGGACTTGCCAGGATTTTTGCAAGAAGCTTTCGGTGGTTCACAGAGACCTCTCGCTATCAATACGCCCAGGCGGAATTGAGATGACAGAGGGGGACCTCGCTGGGCCACGGCCAGCAG
>WGCR01000498.1 GCA_015493675.1 Anaerolineae bacterium | reverse complement strand
TCGCAAAGACAAAAAAGCAAGCAGCCGCGGGCCAATATCCACAGCGATCCGTCAGGCTTTTTAGCCTTCCAGCGGTTGGCGGACCTCAGCATCAAACACCTGGGCAGACATCTGCCCATTCTCAGCACCGAAAACGGGCCCATCGTGGGCGAGGACGATGATCCCCGCTATCCCACCACCACGCCCGAGCGACATGCTCAAAAAGTCGCGGAAATAGCGGAGATCATGATGGGCGTTCATCGCCGCTACGATCCCGCTCCCGATTACTACTTCTGCACCGCTTTCTGGCTGATGGGATCGGCCATGCTGCGCACCAAGGGCTGGGAAGGGCACTCCTGGTTCTCTGAACGCTGGCCCGACGGTCGCCTCCCCGCAGTGGCGGCCCTGGAAACCCTGTCCAAACGCCCGCGGCGGTTCACCTATGACGAAGATGAGCGTCCCGCCATCCCTCACATCGGACATCGCGCCCGCAGCAGCGTCAGCGGCGTCATCCACGGCTATCCCAACATGCGGGTCATTCTGCGCTCCGCCGGTTATGCGGTGGACACCTTCACCGACGACAACGGCCATTATCGCATCGAGCGGTTGCCTGCGGGCCAATACCGGCTTTCGGTGCCGGGCGTCGACATCGTACGACTGGGCATCGAACTGGATGGCAAAAACCACGTGCGACTGGACATCGGGCAATCGGCCCCGCCCATAAAGCCTCCCGCGCCATCCCCGTCCGGCTGGCAGGCGCTGATCGAGGATGCAGGCGCGACCTCCGGGCTGGGCATCATCCGCGTCAGCGTCGAAGGCAAAGAGAACCTGCCCGTTCGCATCTCAGCCGAAGGCTGGGAAGGGTACACGCGCCAGACTGGCAGCAAACCGGAGTTCGGGCCGTATGCGCTGGAATTCTCTCCGCTGGGCCCGGGCAACTACACCATCACGCCGGAAGGACTGGATGTGCAGGCCAGGGTGAAACTGAACAGCAGCCAAACCCTGATGATCACCTTCCGTCCCGCCCAACAGACGCCCCCGAACGAGGAGGAAAAACCGCGAAACAACCGCATCAGCGGTCACATCGCCCGCGGCGTCGGGCTGCGGATTGTGCTGCATGGGCCCGAAGGGCTTCGCCGCGAGACCATCGCCGACGAAAACGGGGCATTCAGCTTCGACACGCTGCCGGATGGCCGTTATGAAGTGCTGTTGCCCGATCTGGACATGCGCCGGGAAATCACGCTGGCTGAGGGTCGGGAAGCAACGCTGACGCTGGAAGCTCCGCAGGTTGATATCCCCGCCTACAGCACCATCTCCGGACGGGTCATCCACGGCGCCGGGCGCACCATCATGCTCAAGGGGCCCGACGTCCGACGCACCACCGACGTGCAGCCCGACGAAAGCTATCTGTTCGATCACCTGGGCCCGGGCCAGTATTACGTCCGCATTCAGGACACCTTGCTGCGCCGCGGCGGTCTGGTGATGAATGGCCGCAACCACCGCACCGTCAATTTTGCCATCCCCGTAGCCGAATCCGCGGACAGCGTCCTTTTTGGCCAGGCTCCCCGAGGCGAGAACTGGCAGCTCTATGTGCGAGGCCCGGCAGGCAAGGAAATCGTCCAGCCCCTGGATGACGGGGGAGAATTTGAAATCGGCGGGCTGAAAGCGGGAGAGTATGAGGTGATCCTGCAATCGCCCGAGGCCGAGTTCATCGAACGCGTGACCCTCAACGGCGTCGACCGCCAGGAAGTGACCTTCGATGTTGCAAGCGCAACCGCCGATGAGACGCCTGAAACCCCTTCCGCGTCCTGGACTTATCAGGTGGAAGAAGCTGGTCCCGGGCCCGGTTTTGGCGTGATTCGGGTGCGCATCCCCCATCAGCCGGGATTAGCTGTGCGCCTGTGGGCCGAAGGTTGGACCGGCATGGTGCGGCATATCGGAGACAAGCCCGAATACGGGCCGTTCGTGTGCGAATTTGCGCCGCTGGGCAAAGGCAAATACTATCTCCAGCCGGCCGGCATGACCCAACAAGTCGAGGTGGAGATGCCCGGGAGTCGCGAAATTTGGGTCACCTTCGCCCCGGCTGATGGCGACGCCCCGGCAACGCCGCCCGGCCCGCCCCAGCCGCACAAAGAAGTCTCGCTCTTCATCCTGGTCAAATCCATGCCCTACGACCTGCCAGCATTCATTCAAACCCTGCGC
>WGCR01000497.1 GCA_015493675.1 Anaerolineae bacterium | reverse complement strand
GGCACGCTGTCCACCATCTCTTTGTTGTAGAGCAGCATCAGATGGTTGCCGTAGTTGTCGGGCACGCCCCATAGCTTGCCGCTCACCATGGCGGGCTCCAGAGAGCCATCGAAGAAGCGGCCCAGGAAGGCGTCGTCGAACAGCTCATCGGCCGGATAAATGATGTCCAGGGCGCTGAACGGGCCCGCGAAGTCGTTGGGCACCCGCACCAGTTGCGGGGCCTCGCCCGCCAGACTCGCCACCTGGAACTGATCACGCAGGTCTTCATTGGCGTAATGCACCCGCTCGATGACGATCTGCGGGTTTTCCTTCATGAATTCCTGCGCCAGCTTGTCCAGGAAGACATCCACATCATCCCCTTCCTGCTCCCAGTAGGAGATGTGAATGGCCTCGCCCGTGCTGGGCTGAGCAGTTTCCTCGGCTTTGGTGGCCTCAGGGGCCTTGGTCGGTTCTTCCGCCTTGGCGGGTTGGGTGGCTTCCGCGGCCTTGGTGGGCGCGGGCGCTTGCGTAGGCTCGCTGCGGCTGCCGCCACAGGCTGCCAGCGCCAGGCTCAACACCAGGGCCAGAGCCAATAAAATGAACAATTTTTTCGACATTTTCTCCTCCTTTGAGAAAATTGAGAATGGGACAAAGGTGATTGGATTTGAGATATGGGCTACATGTGTGCAGGCAAGGGATATCGATATGAGAACGCGGTCGTCAGGTGGTGGATCAGCCCTTGACGCTGCCCAGCGTGAGACCGCCGATCAGCCATTTGGCGGAGTAGAGGAACAAAATCATCACAGGCACGGCCACCAGGATGGATGTGGCCGCGAAACGCCCGAACGACGTTTGGAAGGCCCCGGCGAAATCGTTCAGGCCCAGGGGCCAGGTGCGCATCTGCGGGCTCTTGATGATGACATTGGCCACCATGTACTCGCTCCACGCGGCCATGAAATTGAACAGGAAGACGATGACCAGCGCAGGGATGGAGAGAGGAATGAGAATGCGCCAGAACGCGCCCAACTGGCTGGCCCCGTCAATCATCGCCGCCTCCTCCAGATCGAAGGGAATCGTGTCGTAATAGCCTTTCAGAATCCAGATGCTGAACGGCACCGAGGAGACGCTGTATGCGATGATCATGCCCAGGTAGGTGTCGGTGAGCTTGAGATTGGCCAGCATCAGCCACAGGGGCAGCAGCAACATCCCGGCCGGGATCATCTGCGTGGTGAGGAAGAAGACCATGCCCGCCTTGCGCCCGCGAAAGTTGAATCGGCTGAACGCATAGCCGGCCAGTCCGGCGATGATCACGCCGATGAATGCGGTGGAGATGGTGATGATGCCGCTGTTCCACACCCACAGGAAGAAGTCGCCCTTCTTGCCGGTCTCGGGGTCGCCAAACATGACCTCGCGATAGTGCTCGAAGGTGGCGCCTTCGGGGATGATGCGGAGATCGGTGGAGACGAGCTGATTGCCCGGGCGCAGGCTGACGGAAAAGACTCGCAGGGCTGGATACAGGGCGATGATGCTGGCCGTGATCAGCGCCAGGTGGATGAGAAAACGCTTGAACTGGCTATCCTCCCGGCCGCGGGGCAGGAAGAAGGGCTGCACCTTCTGCAAAAGGCCATCGCCCTGCCGGGGCGCGCGTAGCGCGAATTCCCGCACGATGAATAACGCGGTGAGAAAAGCGAAGAACGCGCCCAGCGCGGTCAGCGCATTCACCTGGGTGATGATCCCGCGCTGCAGGAAGTAGATGGCTATCAGGGGCACGACGGGGATGGGGAGAAGCTCCCATTTGGAGCGATGATGCGTCTGCATGGCAATGCGTCGTTTTCGTAGCAATGACGGGGATTTGGTGATCAGTAAGCAGTGAACAGTGAACAGTAAGCAGTGAACAGTAAGCAGTAAGCAGTGACTGTGACTGTGACTGTGACTGTGAACTTTATCGGTCTACTCGTAAATGCTCTTCAGGCCGCCCGTGACTTTGAGATAGACCACGGTGAAGCTGAGGAGCATGAGGAAGATGACCATGCCAAAGGCCGCGGCATGGGAATAGCGGTAGAAATTGACGAAGGATTTGTAGAGGGAGGTGACCAGCAGGTCGGTTTTTTCCTGCGGCCCGCCCTGGGTCACCAGCCAGATGACGTTGAACATGTTGAAGGTCCACACCGTGCCCAAAATCACCGCGGGGGTGATGACGGGCTTCAGGGAGGGCCAGGTCACGTTGCGGAATTGGGCGAATGCGCCAGCGCCATCGATCTCCGCGGCCTCGTAAAGCGCCTTGTCGATGCTTTGCAGGCCGCCCAGGATGATGACCATCATGAAGGGAATGCCCAACCACACATTGACAATGATCACGGCCAGGCGGGCGTGGAAGGGGTCTTGCAGCCAGTTGATAGCCTGGAACCCCAGCAGCTCCAGCACATTGTTTATGAATCCATAATGGAAGTTGAACTCCTGCTTCCAGGCCATGGCCGCAATCACCTGGGGGATGGCCCAGGGGATGATCAGCAAGGTGCGATAGAGGCCCCTTAGCCGCAATTTGCGATTCATCAGCAGGGCCAGGGCCATACCTACAGTCACATGCAGCGTCACATTCACCACCGTCCACACCACATTCCAGCCCAACACCTGCCAGAAGGTGGCGCTCTTGGCCACAGAGCCCGTAAACACGCCCTTGTAATTCTTGACGCCATACGCCAGGCTCACGCCGTAGGTGCTGAACAAGGTCAGGGCGTCGTGCTGGCGATAATCCTTGAAGGTGGTGAGGACGAGATTGGCGAAGGAGAGCCGGATTTCGAACAGGAAAGGATAGATGAACAGGGCGAGGATGCCCACCACGGCCGGAGCCACCAGCAGATAAGCCATCTCATTGCGCACGGGCTTGGGTTTGCTCAGCACGTACAGCACCGCCCATGCCACTACAAAAATCGCCAGAATCCACAGCCAGGGCCAGGGCAGTTTGTCCAGATGAATCAGCGGAATGATATCCAACCCCGTCCAGGCGTAAAGCAGATCGCCGGGCAGATTGAGCAGCTTGTTGAAAGCCACAACGATATCCGTTCCGAAGCCGATCACCTCATAGAAAAAGACATAGAACCCCACGCCCAGCAAAAACCAGAGATCGATAACAAGAATAACCACCCGGGAAAGGGTATTGCGCGGACGGCGATAGAGCATCACCCACAGCAACAGCTCCAGCACAATGATGCCAAGAATCACCGCCAACACAAAGCCGCTGACTTGAGCGAGGGATGTTAAGACATGTTCAAGGGTCAAAGACATTTTGCTTCACCCGGAGAGAGATTGACATCGGCGTCAAACGATTCCATCAAGTGTCTGGGATCAGACAATTTATGCTACTGCAATTAACGCGTTGTGTCAAATACATTCGAAATCAGTTTGCCCAAACTTACTTTCGATTGCTATGATACAGATCACCTTTTTACACGAAATCTTCCGCCCACGAGGTTTACACCATGCAACATCCAGTGAAACGGCTCATTTTCCTTGCGTTCTTTATCCTGCTGCTGGCGGCCTGCCAGTCGCCCGCGGCCACGCCCGCGCCGACATCTGCGCCTGAGCACCCCACGGCCGCGCCGGCGACGCCCACCCAGGCTCCGCCCACCAGCGCGCCCACGGTCGCGCCCACGCAGCCGCTCGCGAGCGCTGAGCAGCCCCTCTACCTCAACCTCATCTGGCACCAGCACCAGCCCCGCTACTACGTCGATCCGGAGACGGGCGTTGTCACCCGGCCCTGGGTGCGGGCCCACGCCACCAAAGACTACTACGACATGGCGGCCATGATACAGAACTATCCCAACGTCAAATTCACCATCAACCTCACGCCCGTGCTCATCGAGCAGCTTGACGCCATCAGCAACGGAACGAAGGACATCTACTGGGTGCTGGGCGAAAAGCCCGTGGATCAGCTCAGCGATGACGAGAAGCGCTTCATCCTTACCCGCTTTTTCGACGCCAACTGGCAGCACGTCATCCCTCGCTTCCCTCGCTACAAAGAGTTGCTGAACAAACGGGGCAGCAACGCCGATCCCGACAGCATTGACGCGGCCCTTGCGAAATTCAGCGATCAGGACATCCTCGACTTGCAAGTGCTGTGGAATCTGGCGTGGATCGACCCCGACTTCCTGGCCCAGGAGCCGCTGAAATCCCTGGTGGAGAAAGGCCGAAACTACGACGAGGCCGACAAGGCCATCCTCTTCGATGAAATCCAGCGCATCGTGGATGCGGTGCTGCCCCTGCACAAGCAATTGCAGGATGAAGGCCGCATCGAGGTCATCACGACGCCGCTGAACCATCCCATCCTGCCCCTGATCTTCGACACCAATCAGGCTCTCATCGGCGACCCCGAGGCCAAAGTCCCCGACCCCCATTTCGCCTACCCCAACGACGACATCGCCCAACTCAAACGCGCCCGCCAGGTCTATGAAGATCACTTCGGCCGCGAGCCCACGGGCCTGTGGCCCTCGGAGGGCGCGGTCTCCCAGGCCATCGTCGGCATCGTGGGCCGCAACGGCTTCCAGTGGATGGCCACGGGCGAGGACGTGCTGGCCCCCTCGCTGGGGATGACGAACTTCGTGCGGGGCGCGCACGATGTGGTGGAGGACGCGGACGCGCTCTATCGCCCCTACATCGTCACCGGCAAAAAGGGCGAAAAAGTGGCGGTCTTCTTCCGCGACCGCGTGCTTTCCGACAAAATCGGCTTCAATTACAGCGGCATGTCGCCCCAGGCCGCGGCCAAAGATTTCATGGACAGCCTGCATCGCATCAAGGCCCGGCTGGATGAGCAGGGCGCGGAAGGCCCGCACGTGGTCTCCGTCATCCTCGATGGCGAAAACGCGTGGGAAAATTATCCCAACGACGGCAAGGATTTCCTGAACGCCCTCTACACCGCGCTCAACGACGCGGATGACATCAAAATGGTCACCGGCGACGAGTATTTGCAGATGTTCCCCGACCAGCGCTCGCTGGACAACCTGTGGGCGGGGAGCTGGTTCTCTTCCGATTTCGGCACCTGGATCGGCGAGGATGAGGAGCTGAAAGCCTGGAATTATCTGCGGGATGTGCGCAGTTTCCTGGCCGACTACGATCTCTATCATCGCAAGAAAGCGCCCAGCGAGGAAGCCCTGAACAAGGCCCTGGAATTCATGTACGCGGCCGAGGGCTCCGACTGGTTCTGGTGGTATGGTCAGGATCAGGACAGCGGTGACGACGCCTACTTCGATCTGGCTTATCGCTCGCTGCTGATGGAGGTGTACAAGGCCCTGGATGCGCCCGTTCCCGATTTCTTGCAGGTTCCCATCGTCAGCGCCAAACCCGCACAGGCGGAGCAAACCCCCAAAGACCTCATCGCGCCGACCATCGACGGACAGCCCGAGGAGGCCTGGGCCCAGGCCGGGCGCTTCGTGGTCGCGGGCGGCTCTCAGGCCCGCTCCGACGACATCGTCACCGCACTCTACTACGGCTTCGACAAGAGCAATCTCTACCTGCGGCTGGATGCGCGCGAGGCATGGACCACCCTGGGCGAGAACGGCGTCGTGGACATCTACCTGGGCTTTCCCAACGGCGGGACGGCCAACGCGTTCACCCGCACCAGCGCGGACAAGGAGACCAAGACGGTCATCGGCTTTGGCGCCACGCACCTGGCCCAGGTGAATTTGGCCACGGGCGAGGCGACGCTGATGACGCCCTTTGCCGCGGGCGATTGGCAGGCGGTTGAGAATCAGGAGGGCATCCAGGTGGGCCTGGGCGAAAAAACGTTGGAGCTGGCCCTGCCCTGGAAGCTGTTCCCGACCGTGCAGGCGGGCGACGCCATCGGCCTGCGCGCGGTCGTGGCCGAGGGTGATCGCGAGGTGCAGCTCGTCCCGCGGGAAGGCCCGGCCAAGATCACCGCACCCGATCTCAGCAATCTCACCCTCATCCTCGACATCCCCGACCCCGCGGGCGACGATCACGGCCCCGGCAGCTACACCTATCCCACCGACGCAGTGTTCAAGAAGGGCGTCTTCGATCTGGAGGACGTCAAGATTTTCGTCGATCCCGACAACCAGGCTCTGGTCACCCGCTTCGATGTGGCCGGGCCCGTGGACAATCCCTGGGGCTCGGGCAACGGCCTGGCGGTGCAGACATTCGATCTCTACATCGATGTGGACCCGGGCCAGAACACCGGCTGCAAGGGCCTGTACAAGGGCCGCAACGCCCAACTCAGCGATGATTTCGGCTGGGAGTTCATGTTCACGGCCGAAGGCTGGGAGTCGGGCATGTTCGTGTGCAAGGATGGTCAGGCCGTGAAGCAGCCGGGCGAGATGCGCATCATCGTCACCGACCCGGCCAACGGCATTGTGGATGTGCGCGCGCCCCTGGCCGCCATCGGCCCGGACTTCGATCCGACCAAAGCCGCGTACCTGGCCCTAGCGTTGAGCCAGGAGGGCGCGGGCGGCGACGCCAGCAAGCGCGGCCGCGTGCGGGACGTGACGCCGTCGGGCGGGCAGTGGGTGTTCGGCGGCGCGCCCGACGACACGAACCACACCCGCATCATCGACGCAGCTCTGCCCGCGGGCGTGGAGCCCACGCAGGAAGCGGGCCTGAGCGACTACGATCCCAGCCAGGAAGACTTCTCCACCCTGCCTCTCGAGGCTTTCGGCAAGCTGCCCATGGTGGTAAAATAGCAGATGCAGGTTTGCAAGTGGCAGGTGGCGGGACGAACTGCGCCTGCCAACCTGCCATCCTCACATGACTTACTCCCGGAGGTGATATGAGCGGCAAATTCGGAATTTTCCAGACCAGGAAGGCAACCAAAGAAACGCCCTTCGATGAAACTTTTGGCATCACCCGCCGCGCCCATGTCATGTATATGATTTCGGGCCTGACTTACCTGCTGGTGGCCTGGCTGCTACAGCAAAATGCAGTAATTCACGATTTTAGAGAAGGATCAGCTAATGGTACAGCCATGGTCGCTTCGTAAAGTCGCTCGATAAACCGTCGAAGCAAGGAAATGAACAAATGGAATTGAAATCGAGTCGGGTCGATGCGATGCGGGCCTGGACCTGGCAGCCG
>WGCR01000496.1 GCA_015493675.1 Anaerolineae bacterium | reverse complement strand
GTTGAGCCCGTGGTTTTTGCCTCGCTATGAAAGGGTAGGTGTATCGTTACAAACTTTCCTCTAAACTGCTAACGTATGCCAGTTGGTTGTCTTTTTCCACTCAAACCTGACAGGTTCTCGTAAACCCGGCGGTAGGATGCGCGATTTTCAGCCAGCAATGAAGCGTGCAGGGCTCTGAATCGCTGCCAAAGGAACCTGTCAGGTTAGTTCAAACGAAAACGACTTTAGCAGTTACCTTTCCGCTCTCCAATCGCTGCGCCCGAGACCACATCGTCATCTTCGAGCTCAACGCCTCCATCGAGTTCTAATGCACCCCCGAGGTGACGCTGCTCACCCTGACGCGATGATTGCGCTTTTTGCGCGCACTCCCCCCCTTTGCTATAATCTCCTCTCGCCCGCGCCCTGTGGGCTGAACATCCCAACCATTTTCGCTGGCCCCTTGCACAAGGGAGCGCCAACGGAGGATCAATGAAAAAGTATCATATCTGGACCATCGGTTGCCAGATGAACGTGGCCGATTCCACCCATGTCGGGGCGGAGTTGGAAAAATTGGGCTATGAACCCACCGGAACAATCGACGAAGCTGATGTGGTCGTACTCAACACCTGCGTGGTGCGGCAGAGCGCGGAGAACAAGGCTCTGGGCAAGCTGGGCTCTCTCAAGCCCTGGCGACTGCAAAATCCCGACCGCACGCTGGCTCTGATGGGCTGCATGGTGGGCGTCAGGCCTTCCCCAAAACTGCTGAACGCCTTTCCCTGGGTGGATGTATTCATGGCCCCCAGCGAGGCCCGCCCCCTGGTGGAACACATCCGCAATCGCATGACAGCGGAGGAATTGCGGCAGGCCGAAGCCCGGCAGCTTGTCTTCCGCCATCAGCTCCAGGATGAGGCCTATCCCATCGCCTCCCTCAAGCACCTTTCTCTGGCCGGGGAGACGCCGGTGGCGGCCTATGTGCCTGTGGTGTATGGCTGCTCCCACGCCTGCACCTACTGCATCATTCCTTTCCGCCGCGGCATCGAGCGCAGTCGCCCGCTGCAGGAAATCGCGGATGAAACTCGGGGGCTGGTGGCCCAGGGCGTGCGGGAGATCACCCTGCTGGGGCAGATTGTGGATCGCTATGGCTATGATTTCGAGGGGGGCCGCCCCAACCTGGTGGATTTGCTGGAAGCCGTGCATGAAATCGAAGGGTTGTGGCGCATTCGCTTCCTCACCAGCCATCCCAGCTACATGAACGACGCCTTGCTGGAAGCGGTGGCCCGGCTGCCCAAGCTCATGCCCCACATCGAAGTCCCCATCCAGGCAGGCGATGATGAGGTGCTGGCGCGAATGAAGCGAGGCTACACCGCTGAAGATTATCGTCGTCTGGTGGCCCGCATCCGCGAAATCATCCCCGACGTCGCCATTCACACTGATATCATCGTCGGCTTCCCGGGCGAGACCGATGCGCAATTCCAGCAAACTTACGACATTCTGGAAGACTTGCGGTTGGAAAAAGCGCATCTGGCCCGCTACAGCCCCCGCCCGGGCACCGTCAGCGCCCGACGCATGGAAGACGACGTGCCCGATGCAGAAAAACGCCGCCGCCACCAGTTGCTAGAGGCCCAGCACGAGCGCATCAGCGCCGAGCTGAATCGCCGCTGGCTGAACGAAACCGTCGAGGTGCTGGTGGAAGACATGCACAAGGGCAAGTGGCGCGGGCGCACCCCGCAAAACCGCCTGGTCTTCTTCGAAGATGATCGAAATCTACGAGGCCGGTTAGTGGACGTGACCATCACCTGGACAGGTCCGTGGAGCATGCAGGGCGTGGCCGCCGATCGTCTGGCCGTAGCCCGAGATATCCCCACCGGCTTGATAGTCCACTGAGAAATGCGATCAAAAAAGCCCCGACGAGATTCGCCGGGGCTTGATTATTGTGGGAAAAAGCAGACTTATTGGCTGGGGAGCTGGATCATCTGGCCCGGGCGAATGAGCCGCGGATTATCGATATGGTTCAGCGCCCGCAGTGTCTGCACACTGGTGCCATAACGGAAAGCGATCTGGCTGAGGCTCTCGCCGCGCACTACGACATGCTCTTCGGCCACGACGTCAGCGCCACGGGTCACCTCGTCAGTTTCGGCAGTCTCGCCTGCATCTGGCATGGCGCTGGCGGTCTGATTATTTTGCGGTGGCGCCGCGTGAGCCGTCTCGCCACCACAGGGAACCAGGATGGGTTGCCCCACAAAGAGCAGGTTGGGATTGGCGATGTCATTGGCGCCTGCCAGCCATTCCACCGTCGTGCCGAACTGCTCGGCAATGCGGGAGATGTAATCGCCCGGCTGTACGAGATAGGTGCACACCCCATTAGCAGCCTGGCCGCTGTCCACAGAAGCGCTGTTGCCGCCATTCGCAGATGAATCGGCAGGTGGGTCCGCAGGAGCCGGCGTTGCCACCGGAACGGTGCGGCAGGCCCGCAATGTCACTGCATCGAAATCGAAGTTGACTTCTCGTTCCGATTGCGCCCATTTCTTCAATCCCAGCAGATAAAGACGAAACTTGCTGCTGGGGGCCGTGAAGGTGGTGACATAGTTGGTATAAGCGCCGGGGTCCGTGCGCAGGGAGATGCCAGCCACCGGGATGCCGGTCAGACTTTCCAGCTCAGAGGTTTGGCTGATCTTTCCCGAACCATTGTTGAGACCCCAGTAAGTTTCATAACGCCAGGCGTCCTCGTCGCTGTGATCCGCCGCTTCGCGGATCATCGCCTTGAGGCTGAGCTGATAGGTGGCGCCAGCCGTGAGGTTGCTGACCTTCTGGTGCACGCCAATCCAGCGATCGGGATCAGTGGGCATGTGGCCGCGGGAATTGATCTCCAGCAATTGGGCATGGGCGCCTTCGGCTACCACCGGGCCCCATTGGTCATCATAATAACCATAATTGGCGCGGCCGCCATTATTGAACTTGCCCCACTTCTTCGCTGTGCCATCGGCGTCAAAACCAGACTCGAAGCCGCCATTTTGCAGCAGATTCGGGCCATCGCAGACAAGTTCGGTCTTGGTGGCAGGCTTGGTCGCAGGCTTCCCGACAGGAGGCGTAGATTGCGGTTGAGCGGCGGCAGGCGCAGGGCCCTTCATCGAAACGCTGTCGATATCAAAATTGACTTCCTTATACCAGTCGCCCCATTTCATCCGTCCGGCAATGAAAACCGTCAGTTTATTGCTCTCGGCTGTGACAGTCACCTTCGCGTTGTAATAACTGCCGGGATTCACGCGATCCTGGATGGGGCCGACATCCACTTCCTGCACCTGAGCATCCGCCCAATCGCTGCTGCCATTCTGACTGAAACCCACCAGCATGACATAGCGCCAGGGATCGCCGCCCGAATCGGCATCATTGGCCCGGATCATCCCCTTGAAGGAAAGCGTATACGTTTCGCCCGGCACAACATCCACAACCTGATAGATGCCGGCCGTGCGATTTTGATCGCCGCCCTCCTGCTTGGTATTGATCTCGATCAACTGGGCATGACTGCCAGTGGCGACGACGCGTTCCCATTGATCATCATAAAACCCGTATCCGCCGATGCCGCCGGTGTTGAAGCAACCCCAATCAACGCCGACCATGCCACAATTATCAACTGCTCTGAAACCTTGTTCAAAATCACCGTTTTTCAGTAATTCACCACTCATCAGCGACCCGGCCAATGTGCTGACGATACCCGTCACCAGCATAATGGCAAGAGCTACGGTGAGGGCTAGAAAAACCGTGCGCCTGGAAAATTTCACGATGCTCCTCCTGAAAAAAGAGCGCAAGACTAAAAAGGGGAAGGGGGGATTATTGCATAGAGTACGCCAATGATAAAATTTTATCAGACAAAAGTTGGCGTGTCAAGAAAAATTTTGCTAATGAACGCGAATTGGCGAAATCGCGCGAAATTCAACACTTCGCGAAAATTATTGTATTAGCCGCGAACAAAGGATTCGCGCGCTAACAAACAGTCTCACGGGATCATCGTTCCATCGCAAAATTAGAACTCGGGAAGAATCGTTGGTCAAGGGCTACAATGTGAGGCTGCATTCCCGTCGTACGCTTCATGATTTGTAGACGATGACCGTGACGAAAAGTTACGACGATCTTGAACCCTGTCTCACTCCCACCACCGATCAGGCCGAAGACGCTTGCCATAGCCCATGTAGCCATCCAGCGCAAAGATCAGGCGGCGTAGCCGCGTGCCCGCCAGCCATCGGGCCGTGCGATGCCACCACTTCCGATAATCCTTGTTGTAGGGGCAGGTGCGGATGCATGTGGCGCAGTCTGTGTTCTGCGCAGCCCAAAATCCAAAACATTTTTCTGCATTGATCGACCACTTCTTGACGCCCTTGCGGTTGGACATGTTGTTGATGACGAAGGTGGGCTGGCCCAGGGGCAGGGCTTTGGCCGGACAGGTCTCGGCGCAGCGTTTGCATATCTGGCAGAACTCCCGCACCCCAAAGTGGATGGGCCCGTCGTGGGCCAGAGGCAGATCGGTGTATATCTTGCCCAATCGGACGCGCGGCCCATACTCTTTGGTGATGAGCAGGCCATTGCGCCCGTATTCACCCAACCCCGCCTTGATGGCGTAAGGGATGCTGGGGGCGGTGTCATTCATGCTGGGCATGGCCTGATAGCCCAAATCACGGATGAATTGGGCCAGGGAGATGAGCAAAAATGCGTCGCGGGAATAGCCCATGCCCGCGGCAGCGCTGCCCAGAGCCGAGGGCACGGTTTTCATGATGTCGTAGGGCATGGGCGCGGCCACCACGATGACATGCTCCAGGCCCGGCGGGATCTCCGGGGGCAGTTCCTCACCCGAGCCATCATGAAAACGGGTAGTGTATTGCCAGCGTTCATCGTAGTGGGTGATGCCCACCAGGGCCGCGCCCAGGGCTTTGGCCGCCCGCTTGACCTGCCGGGCAGCCTCCTCGGGGCCGCCCAGATCGGCCTGCCGCGGGGAAACGTCGCCCATCAGCGTCAGCACATCGGTAAATCCCTCCCGTCGTCCTTCGCCCCGCACATCGGTAAGCACGTCGCTGAGATGCCAGGCCGCGTTACGGATGGCGTAATCTTTCTGATTGAAGCCATGCGCCCGCCGATGCGTGACCACCGGCTGGCTGTGCCCCTGATAAAAGGCGTCGGTCTTCTCGTTACGAATAGTCGGATCCCACCAGGAGCGGCGGAACATCTCGTTTTTCTGGGGGAAAAGCTCGAATTCATCGTTCAATTCGAATCCGGCTTCCTGATCAGTGGGGTCGGCGGGAAAAACAGCTTTGGGATCGGGCATGAGCAAGGGGGAGAGGAGGGAGGAAACGACGTTTTTATCTGACTGCCAGGTTGAAAACTTGGCTCTTTTGGACTTCAGGGGGGATTGGCGTTGCAAAACCCGCCGGATTGCGAATCCGGCTTGAGACGGATGGCTCACAGGGAAAATTCGCAATCCACCCGGCATTTCACCCTCTGAAATCCTGTTGCGCCAAAAACCTGCGCCTCGCTTTTTTAGGCGATGAGAGAGGAGCGACCATGAAGAATATGGGGCAGTCTGGCAATCAGCACCTGCGT
>WGCR01000495.1 GCA_015493675.1 Anaerolineae bacterium | reverse complement strand
TGCGGACAACGGTATGGTCTGCGTGGATTGCCACGCGGGCGGGGAGCACACCGTCTACGGCTATGCGCCCACTCTGTGGAGCCGTGACCACGCCGAGCGGCTGACGTGCGAGAGCTGTCACACCGACGCCCCGCACCAGAATCCCCTGATCAACGAGAAGCACACCCGACTGGACTGCCGCACCTGCCACATCCGCAGCACCGGCGGCCTGATGACCCGGGACTGGACCACGAAGCCCAAGTATGATCCCATCAAAGAGCTGTATGAGCCTGTGGATGAGCTGGTCCCGGCCAACAGTGTCGATCCCATCTACAAATGGTATAACGGCGGCAAGCTCAAGCCCGGCAACTGGCCCGGAAGTTTCGATGATGACGCCTCGAAATTACAGCCCTTCAAGCTATTCAAAGGCACGGTTCCGGTGGACGCCAAATCGGGTCAGCCCTTGCCCCTGAAGCTGGCAGTGTTCTACAAGACCGGGGATCTCGAGAAAGCCATCGCTGTCGGAGCCAAAGACGCGGGCGTGGCTTACAGCGGCCAGTGGCAGGCCAAGACCCTGGCCATCCCCCTGCAACTCAGCCACGGCATCCTGCCCAAAGAGGAGGCCCTGGGCTGCGCTGATTGCCATGCGCCCGACGGGCGGCTGGACTTCGTCGCCCTGGGCTACAGCGAGGAAGATGCAGCCAAACTTACATCCTTCTCCTCGCCCGATGCGGGCCAGCCCCGCCCTCTGCAAATTAAATTTTCGCCCAACGCCAAACCTCTGGAGAATCCCCCAGCCGAGCCCGATCAGGTACAGACGCCCAAATCTCTGGAACTGCCCTGGTCTCTGGCGGGCGCTCTCATCATCGCCCTGCTCGTCATCGCTCTCATCGCCTATGTGCTAGTGCGATTGAAGAAAGAAGCTGCTAGCTAGCGTCGATGCAAGAAACAAATGCAAAAAGACCGGCTGCCAGTGAGGGGGCCGGTCTTTTTTGCGTCAAACCAGGATGATTATTTCGTTCGATAAAGGCGGATGACGTTACGCGAGCGAATGAACTCGATCTCGATGCCCAGGCGGTCTGCTGCGCGCAACAGGCGATTCTTCACCGTCTGGCGATTATCAGTCTGGGCCAGCTTGACTTCCAACCCCTCACCAATAGCGAGATTTTGTAACTGTTCAATGTAAGGTTGGAGAGCCATCTCGCGCTTCGATTTTCCGCGACCGCGTTGTTTTGCAGTCAAAATATCATCTACTTTTTCCTTGTCTAATTTTCCAAAAGATGGCATCTTGACCTCCGTGGAGATAAGTATTTTTTGCGAGATTCAATATAAATGATATCTGAAAGTGTTATTTTTGTCAATTAGAGGATGTTGTAAATTTTATAGGTGGACACATTTTCAAAAAATAATTTCAGATTGCGTTTATTACTATTTTCTGTCTATTCTATAGAGGCGCTGCCACCAAACATATCGGGACTGCTAAATCCGTGCTAGTTGCAATAATTACTGATAGCAGCTTCTATTGGCTATTTAGCGAAGTTTACTCAGGTGGATCACATCGGATTGAGTTAAGAACGAAAGGTATTCCCGCGATCACGATTATCCCAGCCCCACTCGATATATTTATTTTGTTCCCGTTTTTGCCAGAATGATCTTGTTCTACCCAGTGAGGCCTCCTATGAGAAGTCCTTTGCGCCCCTGTCTTTTTGTCTCGGCACATCCTTCGAATCTTCGTAGCAAGAAATTTTGTGAATCGACAGCAGCTATCAGACTACCCCGACCAGTGCCCGGATCACCGCTGCGGTGCGGGCGGCTGCGTCCTGCCAGGTGAAGGCCCGAGCTCGGGCGATAAACAAATCCCGATCGGGTGGGTTGTCCAGCACATCCAGGATGGCCCGGGCGTAGGCTTCCTCATCGTCCGTGGCCACGGGCGGAACGATGCCGCCGGTGATCTCGGGCAGGGAGCTGTTATCGGCCACCAGCGCCGGTGCGCCGCAGGCCATGGCCTCCAGGGGCGGCATGCCAAAGCCCTCGTAGCGAGAGGGGAAGAGAAAAAGATCGGTCATGGTGTAGAGCGCGGGCTTGTGCGCATCAGGCACGAAGCCCAGCACCCGCACATGCTCCTGCAACCCCAGCGCAGCGATGATCGGCCGCGGGTCGGTGAACCAGCGGTCTTTGGGATCGGGCAGCTTGCCGGCGATGACCAGATCAGGCAAATCGGGGCGCAGTTGCCGGGCCCGGGCGTAGGCCCGCAGCATAAGCGGCACATTCTTGCGGGGGTCGAAGCCGCCCAGGTAGAAAAGATAATGCTCGGGCAGGTCATATTGCTCGCGAATGCGGGCCAGTTCCTCCTCGTCCTCCACTGGCGCGTGGGGCGCGCCCAGGCTCTCGTAGGTAACATGCACCTTGTCAGCTGGGACCTCCAGCAGGCGGATGATATCATCGGCCGCGGATTGACTGACGGTGAGGATGGCGTCGGCCCGGCGGGCGCTGTTGGAGACCAGCCAGGTGTAGGCCCGGGCTAGCATCCCACTGGCATAATCATCCAGCAGCACCGGGATCATATCGTGGATGGTGACAGCCACGGGCGCGGGCGAGCGCAGCGGCGAGCCCCAGTAGGGCACAAAGGCCACATCTGCGTGCAAGCACTTCGTCCACCTGGGGAAAACCTTCTGCTCCCACGAGAGCTTGACCAGTTGGGCATTGACAGCCCAGCCGGGCAGGGGCGCGCGCACTTTCTGTACCGTGGGCGGGGGCGGGGGCAGCCGGTAATCGCCGTAAATAGGCGGAACCAGCAGCATGATCTGCCAGTCGGGCAGGGCTTTGTACAGATCCCAGAGCAGCCCGTGCAAATACTGCCCCGAGCCGGTGTCGGTGCGCCCCCAGAACCAGCCGTTGATCAAAAGTTTAGGCATGATGTCGTGTATTGATTCCGTTCATGGGAGATGGCAATCGCAACGTTTGTCAAATGACAGACCTTTTGAACGCCATACGATGATGACGCTAATCGAAAATGTCGAACTCCAACCTGCTGTATTGCACGATTTCGTCGATGACCATACTCAAATCGTCCTTTCCCTCCACTTGTCTCAAATACGCAATCAATTTGGGAATGTTGATGACTTCTTCGATGCTTGCCATGTATCTGTCAACGATTGCCTGAATGCCGTACTGCCTTTTCGCCTGTTCTCGCAGACGTGACAGGATTTCATCCTCGTTTGTATCGGTTTTTATCACGAACGTGATGGGATACTTTTGAACCTTATCGATATCCAGGAAATACTTTTTTACATCCAACGTTTCTGTCACCTGATAAAATCTCCCCACAGGACGCATGACGAAATCTATGCCGCCATCGTTTGCATTCGTGCGACCAGTCTTGTAAAGCGTTAATTTTTCTTCGGTAATGTCGTCCAATGACCATCCCCAAAAGAACGACACATCCGAATAATATGCTTTGAGAATTGCG
>WGCR01000494.1 GCA_015493675.1 Anaerolineae bacterium | reverse complement strand
CATCTTTACGCTTCTGCGTGAAATCGTGTCGCATCAATCCCATTCGAAGGCTCCCTTTTTCCATACAAAAAAATAGCCGACCAACAATATCATCAAAAAGACGGCCATCTCCGCCAAACCGAACAACTTCAACTTCCCCATTGACACTGCCCAGGGATAGAGAAAGAGAACTTCTACATCGAACAGGATGAACATCATCGCCACCATGTAATATTGCACCGAAAAACGCTGGCGTGGACTGGTGAACTGAACCATGCCTGACTCGATAGGCTCATCTTTGGCTTTATTCGGATTTTTGGGACCTAGCACCCATGTCAAAACCAGAATAAAAACCGCAAAAAGAAACGCAAAGATGATGAGGACGAGAATGGGCAAATAATCAAGAGCCATGAACTGCCATCTCCAATGATTACGGACTGAAAAAGCGATCTTTGCTTACAGAATAGGAATTAAAATAACGTTGTGCATTTTATCACGCAACGCGGCAAGATGCAAAAGGTAATTTCGGCTACACACCCCTTTGGTCTAAATCCCGAGGCCAATCGATATCGTACAGCGCTCGTTCATCGGCTTGCACCCACTGCATGCGTTTGCCATAGCGCTGCATCAGCGCCCGGCCGCCCCGATCCCCCCGCACCTGCATGAGTTCGAGAAAAAGGGCGCTGGCAAAGAGCGCGGGGTTGCCTCGTCGCCCGCCAACGTCCGGAACCACAATGGGCGCCCGGGTGCGGGCAAATGCCGTCACCATCCGCCCGATGAGCTCGGGCGAGACCTCCGGCTGGTCCGCCAGCAGAAAGATGGCGCCATCGGGGTCTGTTTGCAATGCCCGCAAGCCCAGGGCCACGCTGCTGCTCATACCTTGCTGCCAGCGATGGTTGCAAGTCAGCGTCACGGGCATCCCATGCACAATGGGAGCGATACGCTGGAAATGGGCGCCCAGCACCACAACAATCTCACTGAGCGGCGTTGTCAGCGCTTGCAAGATGACATGGCGCAACAGCGGTTGTCCGCGCCAATCCAGCAATTGCTTGGGCGAGCCAAAACGCGTGGATGCGCCCGCAGCCAGGATGATGGCGGCAACTGAGACTTCGGGCATGGCTGCTAGCGATGCTCTCCACCTGGATTGGGCATGGCGTTCTCCCACAGCTCCAGAAACGCCCGCGTCTCTTTTGACGTGAGGAGATAGGCGAAGCGGGCCACTTCCCGCCCGACTTCTCGCAGGCGTTTTTCATAATCTGAATCATCCAGCCTGCCATTGGCGTCGAAATGTTTGCTGGCCTGAGGCACGGCGGCCTGTTGCGGCGCCACCCAGGCGTGCAGCGATCGACCCACTTTACGCAGATCATTCAGGGCATTGACCGTGCCCAACGCACCGCCAGAAACGCCCACCAACCCCATTACCTTCCCGCCAAATTCATCGAACCCCATCAGGTCCAGGGCATTTTTCAATACGCCGCTGAAGCTGCCATGATAATCGGGGGACCCCAAAATGACGCCCTGTGCGGCGGACACTTCTTCCTTGAGCCGCAGCGCATCAGGAAAATCATCCACCTGATCATGCTCGCCATTACAGAAAGGCAGATCGTAGTCTCTGAGATCGATAAGACGGGTGGCGGCGCCCATCTCTTCTGCGCCCTGCAAAGCGATTTTTACGGCCAATCGGGTGTAGCTTCCCTGGCGCAGGCTGCCGACGATGCCGATGATGCGGAGAGGGGGGTGATGATCTTGCATGATTGCCTCGAAAAGAGTGGAGGTGAGTGCCATTATTCCATAGGCGAGAGCCAGCGCTCCCGTTTGCCGCCTTCGGCGGCCCAGCCATTGAGACCATCCGCCCGCTGCACTTTCCACCAGCGCACATTGTCCAGGATGACGGGGCCGTCAATGACTTGCAGATGCGTGCCAGCCACCACGCGTTTTTTCAATAAACCGTGTACGCCGGGCTCATAACGAATGCTGAGATTCCTGCCATTGGCGGTGGTGACCATGACCACATCCCCCAAACGCACGGGACGATTCACCGGGCGTTTGTCACCCAGCTCGGCGGTCAGCCACACATCCTCGCCATCGCTGCCTGCCACCCAGCCTGTGCGGCCATGCTGATCATCCACCTGCCACCACAGGTAGCCATCGGCCTGCATGGGGCCGTCGGTAACGACTACCACCGCGTTGGGGGGAAAGTTGCCCAGACGTTTGGCGTTGACTGCGGGCGCTTCGCGGATATTGAGGCCCGTGCGGGCGATGATACGGACAGATTTGCCAATCTGCACCACGCCGGGATAAGGGGTGGGCGTCGACGTGGGGGGAACAGTGGTGGGCGTAGCTGTGGGCGTCAGTGTGAGATAAAGGGCCTTGACTGCGGGCGGCGGCGAGGGCGTGGCCGAGGCGCGGCCGGCCGGTTCCAGAGTGGGACTGGGGGTGAGCGTCGCAGATCGGGCCCACAACGCCCGGCGATCGGGCGTGGGTTGCGGTTGCGGAGCAAAGGAGCCGCAGCCCGCCAGCAGAAACGCTGCCACAAATCCAGAAATCAGCAAGCACGCGGCCCGAAAGTCGCCATGCAGGAAGTTTCGGTACAAACGGATGACTGTATTCATAGCCATAGACCAGCATTGTAGCCTTCTCGGGCCTGTCGGTCAACTGTCCAGCGCCACAAGTCCTGCGGGTGTCGGCGGCAATCCAGCCAAACAAAAACGCCGCCAGGAAGGCCCTGACGGCGTTTTGTATGCGAGTTTTGGGGTGAACGTAACGTTCAGCGAGAGGAGGAGAGGGGTGGGGCTTAGAATCCGCCCATGCCCATGCCGCCCCCCATGCCGCCCATATCAGCGCCGGCGGGCATGGCAGGCTCTTTCTCAGGGATGTCGGTGATCAGCGCCTCGGTGGTGAGGATCATGGCGGCGATGCTGGCCGCATTCTCTACGGCGCTGCGGGTCACCTTGGCCGGATCGATGATGCCCGCTTCGAGCATGTTCACGAAGTCTTCGACCATCACATCGAAGCCAATGGGCTCATCGCCCTGGTTGCGGCGGCGAACCTCTTCTACGATGACGCCGCCATCATAGCCGGCATTGGCGGCAATCAGGCGCATGGGCTCGACCAGGGAGCGTTTCAGCGCACGCACGCCGGTGTGGATGTCGCCCTCCAGCTCTTCCAGCAGGCCATTCAGGCTCTCGCTGGCCTTGAGCAAGGTGACGCCGCCTCCGGGCACGATGCCTTCTTCCACGGCGGCGCGGGTAGCGCTCAGCGCATCCTCGACGCGGTGCTTCTTCTCTTTCAGCTCGACCTCGGTGCCAGCGCCCACGCGGATGATGGCGACGCCGCCAGCCAGTTTGGCCAGACGCTCTTGCAGCTTCTCGCGATCGTAATCGCTGGTGCTGTTCTCGATCTCGGCGCGAATCTGATTGATACGGGCCTGGATGGCGTCATCAGAGCCCTTGCCGCCGACGACGGTGGTTTCTTCTTTGGTGGAGATGATCCGGTCGGCGCGGCCCAGGTCTTCCAGCGTCACGCTATCCAGCTTGCGGCCCAACTCCTCGGTGATGACGGTGCCGCCGGTGAGGATGGCGATGTCCTGCAGCATGGCTTTGCGGCGATCGCCAAAACCGGGGGCCTTGACAGCCAGCACGTTGAAGACGCCACGCAGTTTGTTCAGAACCAGGGTGGCCAGCGCTTCGCCGTCGATATCCTCAGCAATGATGACCAGATTGCGTTTGCCGATCTGCACCAGTTTCTCCAACGCCGGCACCAGGTCCTGAGCAGCGCTGATCTTCTTGTCATGGATGAGGATGTAAGGCTCCTCGATAACGGCTTCCATGCGCTCGGTGTCAGTGATGAAGTAAGGGCTCAGGTAGCCACGATCGAACTGCATACCTTCCACATATTCGGTCTCAAAGCCCAGCGATTTGCCTTCTTCGACGGTGATGACGCCATCTTTGCCGACTTTGTCCATCACTTCGGCGATGAGGTCGCCGATTTCCTGGTCCTGGGCGGAAATGGCGGCCACGGCGGCAATGCGCTCGTGGGTGCTGATGGGGGTGGACATTTCCAGGATCGCCTGAGAAACAACGGCGGAGCCCTTCTCGATGCCACGTTTCAGCAGCATGGGATTGGCGCCTGCGGCCACGTTGCGCAACCCTTCGGCCACAATGGCCTGAGCCAGCACGGTGGCGGTGGTGGTGCCATCACCAGCCACATCATTGGTCTTGGTGGCTGCTTCTTTCAGCAGTTGTGCGCCCATATTGGCGAAGGGCTCTTCCAGCTCAATTTCTTTGGCGACGGAAACGCCATCATGAGTGATGGTGGGAGCGCCCCATTTTTTGTCCAGCGCCACATTGCGGCCCTTCGGGCCCAGAGTGGTCTTGACAGCATTTGCCAGGACGTCAACGCCCTTTTTGAGTTCTTTGCGAGCATCTTCGTTGAAAACGAGTTGCTTTGCCATGATGATTTTCTCCTTGAATAGTTTAAGTTTTATTGAAAAATACTGAGAGATTGCAAAAACGAGTTTGAAAACCTTATCTTTGATGCAGCAACAGCGGAAATGGTTGCATTTTTTTATCAGTCTTCCTCAACGACTGCCAAAATATCATTTTCACGCAGGATGAGATATTTTTCGTCGTCGATTTTGACTTCGGTGCCCGCATATTTGGCATAGAGCACGATGTCGCCAACATGGATATCCAGCGCCATGTGTTCGCCTTTGTCATTGCGGGCGCCAGGCCCAACCGCGATGACCTCTCCTTCCTGGGGTTTTTCACGGGCGGATTCGGGCAAGATGATGCCGCTGGCGGTCTTGGCTTCGCGTTCGATGGGTTTGACAACGATGAGATCGCTCAGAGGGCGTAATTTCATAGGTTTCACCTCCTGAAATGATTTCTGAAATCATGCCTGGCACTCTTATGCGTCGAGTGCTAAGACTGAATGTCATTATAACCCACGCCCTTTTCAGCGTCAAATTTTCGATCAAATTTTAGCACACCGACTTTGAGAGTGCCAGGTTTACCCCTCTGGATTTTCTTCGCAGGTGCGCAGGCCCGCCAGCGCTGGCAATGAATTCGGATTAACCTCCAGCGCTTTTTTCAGCCAGGGGACGGCTTTATCACACTGGCGGGGTTCGCCATACACATACGACAGTCCCAGCGTGTAGTAATAGGCTTCGTTATCCGCCCCTTGCTTGATCGCCCGCTCCAGCGGCCCCACTGCGTCCTCATAACGCTGACGCCGATAAAGCGCCATGCCCAGATGCGCCCAGGCCGCCGTGTTGTTGGGGTTTTCCTCTACCGCTCGTTGCAGCTCGATGATGGCTCGTTCCGGATCATCCATGTAGTAATAAGCCCAGCCCAAGGCGTCATAAGCTTCATCATAATCGGGATTCAGTTTGAGGGCCTTGCGGAAGTTTTCGATAGCAGCGTCGTATTCCTGTTCCGCCACATAATTCAGCGCCAGTTCATAATAGAGTCGGGCAAGATTTGGATTTAGCTTGATCGCCTCTTCGTATTGCTCGATGGATTGCTTGTATTTGCCCTGGGTGTTGTAGATATATCCCATGGCCCGGCGGGCGTCCACACTGTTTGGATTCAGACGAATGGCTTCTTTTCCTTCCTCCAGCGCCCGGCCCCAGTTGCCCGCGTCCGCATAGATCTCGGCCATGTAGGCGTGCGTTTCCGCCAGATTGGGATTCAGATCCAGCGCATATATCGCCGTAGAGATAGCGTCATCAATCTTGTTATTCCAGTCCAACGCCCAGGCCAGCACCGCATTGGCGAACGGATCTTGTTCGTCCAGATCAACCGCCTTGTGCGCACTTTTCAGGGCATCTTCTTTTTGCCCCTGCCAGATCTGCCAACGCGCCAGTTCCGCCCAGGTTTTCTGATCATCAGGAACCAGCGCCAGATATTTTTGATAGCTGTCGATGGCATCCTGCAGCCGCCCTTCCGAGAGCGCCATTTCTGCGTCCAGCAGATGCACTGAGGGTGAAACCGTGGGCGTAGGCGTGGGTTCAAAAGGGTTGGGAATCCAGTCGGGCTGCTGCCGATAAAGAAGAAGCGCCACGCCAATCAAAACGACAAGAAAAAAAAGTATCCGCCGTCGTCGTTTGGCTTTCTGGCGCTTGCGGCTGTCAGTGATGTACATAGATAAGGGAGTAAGAGGGGTTAGAAGCCGGCTGCGCGGCGGGCGGCTTGTACGGCGGTCAGCAGTTTTTCGTGCAGATAGGGATTGGCTGCGATCATTTGATCTGCGCCCAGACGCCAGGGCTCGCCTTCGTAATCGGAGATCACGCCGCCCGCTTCCGCGAGCATCAGCACGCCCGCGCCCCAGTCCCAGGGCCACAGATGCGCCTCCCAATAGCCGTCCAGGCGACCATCAGCCACCCATGCGATGTCCAGGGCCGCGGCTCCGGCCCGGCGGATGCCGCGCACTTTGGGCATGAGATAATTGAACTCGGCCAGATTATTATCACTGGTCTCCGCCCGGATGTAAGGAAATCCGGTGGCGATGAGGCTTTGGTCGAGTTCGCTGGTCTGCGAGACCCGCAATTGGACTTCGTCCAACCTGGCGGGCGTTCCCATCCACGCGCCCTGCCCGGCCGCGGCCCAGTAGGTGCGCTCTCGCACCACATCCTGCACCGCGCCGATGACGGGCTGGTCGTCTACGCACATGGCGATGGAAACGGCAAAGACCGGAAAGCGACTGGCGAAATTGGTGGTGCCGTCCAGAGGATCGATCAGCCAGCGCACGGAGCCGCCGTTTTCCTTGTCTCCGCCATCCTCTTCGGCCACGATGTTGTGGTCAGGAAAGCGGGCGGTGATGGTTTCGAGGATAAGCGCCTGGCTGGCGGTGTCGGCCTCGGTGACCATATCCACGGAGGTTTTCTTGGTTTCGATGCGTCGCGGGCCCGAGCGATGGATTTTCAGGATCAAATCGCCCGCCTGTCGGGCAAGGTCGATAGCGGTGGCGAGTTCGGCGTAGTAGGGATAGGTGGTGGGGACGGGAAGAGATGGCATAAGGGAGGTAGTAAGCAGTAAGCAGTGAACAGTGTTCAGTGTTCAGTGAACAGTGAACAGTGAACACTGTTCAGTTGAGTTCGATGTGGGCGACCTTCAGCTTGCCGCGGCGGGTCTTGCGGCTGCTCGGCGCATAAGTTTCCAGTGGTTGATCGTATATCTCGATAACGTTGTAGAGCGTATCTCGTTCCACCGGCGTCTTGCCCGCTGCCTTGATCAGCCGCAACAAATCGAATTTGTCAAGAAATTCCTCGGTGGTGGCGCCTGCGTCGTGATAGATTTTCTCCTCCACCACGGTGCCGTCGATGTCGTCCGCACCGAAGTGCAGGGAGAGCTGGGCAATGGGGGGCGTCAGCATTACCCAATAGGCCTTGACGTGCGGGAAATTATCCAGCAGCAGTCGGCTGGTTGCGATGGTCTTCAGGGTGTCGTGGGCGCTGGTCCAGTCGAGCTGGCGTCCCAGGTTATTGTTCTCAGGATGATAGCGCAAGGGGATGAAAGTCTGGAAACCGCCGGTCTCATTTTGCAGATCGCGCAGGCGCAGCAGGTGATCCACCCGGTGCTCATATTGCTCGATGTGGCCGTAGAGCATGGTGGCGTTGGTGCGCAGGCCCAGCTTGTGCGCGGTGCGATGCACTTCCAGCCAGGTGTCGGCATCCGCCTTCTCGGGGCAGATTTTGTTGCGGATGTCGGGGTGGAATATCTCCGCCCCGCCGCCGGGCATGGAGCCCAGGCCCGCATCCATCAACCGACGCAGGATGGTTTCGTGATCCAGGCCCGTCATCTGGGCGAAGAAATCGATCTCCACGCCAGTGAAAGCCTTGAGATGCACGTTGGGATAGGCTCGTTTCAGCGCCCGCAACACATCCTCGTAGTATTCGAAGCCCAGGTCGGGATGCAGGCCGCCCACGATGTGAAATTCGGTCACGCGGGGATGCACGTCCTCCTGGATGCGTTCGATGATCTGCTCGGGCGTCCAGGTGTATGCGCCCGGCTCATCGTCGCTGTGGCGGGCGAAGGAGCAAAAATTACAATGAAACGCACAAACATTGGTGGGATTGACGTGGCGGTTCTGGTTGAAATAGACGTATTGGCCGCCGTTGATGCGCCGGTTCACCAGGTCGGCAAGCTGGCCGATGGTGAGCAAATCGTAACTCTGGAACAGGCGCATGCCGTCATCGAAGCTCAGGCGTTGGCCCGCCTGCACCTTGACGGCGATGTCGTCCAGCTCACCAGTCGGGCTGAGTAAAGAGAGTTGTTGTTCGAGCATAGAAAAAGTCCTCTTGAATGGGGCGGCCGGAATCAGGCCCGCCAACCGCCTATTGTACCCACAATCCCCCCAGGACGGCTAAAAAGGTAATGACGCTGATGTAACCGTTCATCTTGAAAAAGGCCATATCCACCCGGCTCAGATCATCGGGCTTGACCAGCGTGTGCTCGTAGATGAGCAGTCCGGCCACGATGAGCAGCCCCAGCCAGTAGAGCCAGCCCAGGCCCGCCAGCAGACCCACGCCCGCCAGCAGCAGCACGGTGAGCGCGTGAAAAATCTGGGCCAGCCGCAGAGCGGCCGGGATGCCGAAGCGGGCGGGGATGCTGTGCAGTCCCTCCCGACAGTCGATTCTCACATCCTGGCAGGCGTAGATGAGATCGAAACCCGCGATCCACACGGCCACCGCGGCCCACAGCGCCCAGGGGATGGGGCTGGACAGATCAGCGGTGACCGCAGCCCAGGCGCCCGCGGCGGCCGCGCCATCCACAACCCCCAGCCAGATGTGACACAGCCAGGTGAAGCGCTTGGTGTAGGCGTAGCCTACCAGCCCGATCATGGCGATGGGAGCCAGCATCAGCACGAATGTGTTCAGCAGCCAGGCAGCGAGCAGAAATACGCCCAGGCTGATGAAGCCCGCCAGCCACACCGCATTCTTGCTGATCTTACCCGCCTGGATGGGGCGATTGGCGGTGCGGGGATTGCGGGCGTCGATCTCCGCGTCGATGGCCCGGTTGAAAGCCATGGCTGCGGTGCGGGCCGAGGCCATGGCCACCGTAATCCACACGAATTGCCAGGCCAGCGTTCCCCAATCGATGGGCGCGGCCAGCATCCCGCTCTGCGCCCAGGCCAGCGCCATGCCGATGTAGGCGAAAGGCAGGGCGAAGATGGTGTGCTCGAACTTGATCATGTCGAGGAACACGCGCAGCTTATTCATCCAAATACGCACCCGTTCAAAAATCTAATGTCACCAAATGGTTTGGACATGCTTTGAGCGGCTAATCACCCTGTCACTCGTTAAAATTGGCACATCCAGCCACTTCGCAGTGCCTACGATGACGCGATCATGCAGTTCAGGAACGTCATCAATGCCAGCAGCAGCCAAAACCACTTCAGAATCAACAGGAATGATTTTATAGTTTGCGCTGGATGAAACAATCCCAATCAATCCATCAAGCTGTAATCGAACCCTTTTCGCTTCGGAAAGATAAAGCAGCTCCATGAGCGTGATGGCTGAAATGAAGATGCGGTGTTCGCCCGCATCAGCAGCTCGCAAAATCTCCCTCGCTTGCGGGCCAAGAGCTGGGTGTTGGCACAGATGACGGACAACAGCAACTGTATCAGCCAGATATTTCATCCCCTACTTCACCCTCTGCAAAACATGATCAGAAACTTGCTGGCGTAAAGCCCGAATATCATCATCAGTCACATCGAATTGTTCATCTTGCCACAAACCTTCCAGTTGCACATTCACTGGCTTTTCCGGGACGCGCTGTCTGAATCTGAGGAACTCAAGAAACCTGGAGAGTTCTTCCAGACTTTCAGGCGGTAAGGCATCGATAGCCTCGTGGGCTTTCTTTCGTGTGAAGTGACTTGAATAGCTCATGTCTTTACTCTCATACAGATGGCATCTGGGAGTATTTTAGCATTGGCAATAAGGTTTGACAAAGCAGATACCATGAGCGGCAGCACGCCGATAACGAATGTAAATAGAACGCAGACACATCTGATGCCCGTAGATTCTCGCAGATTATCCTGATTTTATCTTTTTTATCTGCGTAGATCGGCTTTTTCTGCGTCATCTGCGTTCTATTTACGGAACAGAATCGCGAATAGCTGATCTTGCTATGCCAATTCAACAGGCTCTTGCAGCATTGTGAGACGGGTGGGAATGGGCCGAGGGGCCAGTTCTTCCCTGCTCATCACCCGGTCGAAACGGCGCACGATGCGGTAACGGCTGTCACGCTGCGCGGGCTCGAAGCCCGCCAGACGAATTTGCTCGTGCAGGCGATAGACCGACATGGCGGGCTCTTTTTCGGTGTAGGCTGCGGCCTGGCTGACCACGTTCTCCTCCAACATGGTGCTGCCGAAGTCGTTGGCGCCCGCGAACAGCGCCCGTCGGGCCACATCCAGGCCCTGGGTGGGCCAACTGGCCTGGAAATTGGTGAAGTTGTCCAGGTAGATGCGGGCGAAGGCGTTGGTGTGCAGATATTCGTCGTAATTCGCGCCGTACTTATCCCGATGACGGCTGCGGCCCAGGCTGTTGGTCTGGCTCAGTTGCGCCGTCCACATGATGAAAGCGCTGAAGCCGTTACCGTGCGCGGCCAGGGATTCATCCTGAAGCTGGCGCAAGCGGGTGAGGCTGGCGATACGCTGCTGCATGGTCTCGCCAAAGCCGATGACCATGGTGGCGCTGGTGACCATGCCCAGGCCCTGGGCGATGCGCATGGCGTGTAGCCAGGCCGCGGTTTTGGTCTTCTTGGGCGAGATGCGCTTGCGCACGGCGTCATCCAGGATTTCGGCGCCGCCGCCGGGCAGACCGTCCAGGCCAGCGGCGTGCAGCCGTTCCAGCACCGCCTCCATGCTCAAATCTTCCAGATGGGCGATGTTTTCGATCTCGGAGGGGCTGAAGCAATCGCATTCGATCTCGGGATAAGTGGCCTTGAGCCAGCGCAGCAGGTCTTCATACCAGCCGATGGGCAGATCGGGGTTGTGGCCGCCCTGCATGAGGATGCGGGTTCCGCCCCAGGCCAGCAGCTCCTCGATCTTCTCGCCCAGCTCTCGCCGGGTGATGACGTAGGCCTCGGGATGACCGGGCACGCGGTAGAAGGAGCAGAACTGGCAATCGGTGGTGCAGACGTTGGTGTAGTTGATGTTGCGATCCACCAGATAGGTGACCAGGCCCGGCTCGGTCTTTTGCAGACGCAGATCGTGAGCGACGGCCATCATGGCCTGGGGATCGCCTTCGGTGTAAAGAAAAAGCCCTTCTTCGGGCGTGAGCCGCTCGCCATTGGCGGCTTTTTTGAGCAAATCGGTGGTCGAAAGCATTACGATGAACTATCCTCATTGGGGACTGGATTGCTGGCGGGGAGTTGTTTCTTCTTTCGGAATTTGGGCAGCGCCCGTTTCTTGCGGGGCGCGCTTTCTTTTCGCCCGGCCCGTTTCTGTTTCATGGCTGCGATGATCTCGGCGGCTTTCTGTTTGCCCTCGGCCATGGCCCGGGCGTACATGGCCCGCATCTGCTCTGTCGATAGCTGCTCGTGATACGCATACCAGTAGTAGGTCGCCTCGCCGATGATGTAGGTGCCCGCATAGGCCACCGCCACCTTGGGGATGATCCCCCAGCCGGGAATGAAGCCCACCAGGCGTCGGGCCGTCTCCCGCCACAGAAAGCCGCCGCCCAGCACGCCCGCCAGTTCGCCGATCATCTCCTGCATCCCGATGTCGTTGCCCATGAGCAGCGCGATCTTGTAAGCCATCAGGCCCTGGTTTTTGGTCAGCACCACGAAATCAGCCACGTTGCCGGGGATGAGCAACACCGGCGCCAGCTCGGCCAGGCCCGTGGTGGCGGCGTAGGTGGCGTTGGTCATGCTGGTCTGGCGCACGAGCTGTTTGGCCAGGGTCGGGCGAAACGCGGGGAAGTGAAATCCCAGTTGAATTTCCTGCTCGGGGGCCAGCGTCTTCAGAATGGGCAAAAATTCGGCGCTAAAGGGCTCCTCTTCCTCAGGATCGACCACGATCTCCCGCGCGCCCATCCAGACATTCAGCATGGGCGTGTAGAATTCTTTGCCCGCACCGGGGCGAATCTGCACCACCACGATGGGCAGATGGGCGTTCAGGTGCAAAAGCTGGGCGATGGCCCGCTCCTCCTGGGTCAAATCATTCCGCCCGGTCGCCACAGGGATGAAGACCAGCCGCGCCTGGGCCACCCATAACGCGTCGTTCTTGCGCAACGGCAATTGGTGGAGGGTGACCTGAGGGCTGAGGGGCGTGAGCTGTCCGGTGAAGGGATCGGTGCGCAGGGCGTCGGCCAGCCATTGCCGGTCGGCCTGCTCGCGGCTGAGGATAGCCACCGGAAAAGGAGCCTGAACCAGCTCGCGCAGGGGCCTTGTATCCAGCTCGGTGAGAATGGACCAGGCCGTGGACAAGGAAGTGACAGAAGCCATAGCGCCCAATTATAAACGAAAACGCCCGCAACGAGCCAGTTGTCGGGCAATACGGGTGCGTTTCAAAATTGGGGCGCACTGGCCGAATAGAATTCGGTTCTGAGGGCGTTCCGCCGCATGTCCTCCTGCGAGGACATTTTCGGGCGCAAATTGGCCTGTCTGCGCAGGCAGACAAGCGGCCGTAGGCCCCCAGCCCTGATTTCAATCGGCAGAT
>WGCR01000493.1 GCA_015493675.1 Anaerolineae bacterium | reverse complement strand
GATCACCACATCGGAATGGGTGGGCGCGGCCATCTGCAAAATGCCCGCTGCGGGCGATTTGGCCCGGATCACATGCAGTTCGACAGCATCCCATGGCAACGAGAAATCTGCCAGCGCGGCGCGGGCCCGAGATTCCAGGGCCGAGCGGGCCTCGGCCATTTCCTCATCGGTGGCGGCCCGGGGCAGCACCGTCAGCAGCAGCACTTTGCTGCCATACGATCGATGAAAGTCCTCGGCAAAACGAAATCCGAGCTCCACGTTCGGGCCGCCCGCACTGGGAATAAGCACCCGATGCGGAGGCGGCGCCGCCTGATCCCCCCGCCATACCACCAAATCGCAGGGGACGTCCATGAGCAGATCGTGGAGGGTCAGATCGTCATCTTTCTTGTTCGGGCCAGACCGACGCCAGCTCATGGCCAGCAGATCAGGCTTGAATTCCCGCACAGCATCGCGGATGCCCCCGGCGATGCTGTGCGCTTCGCGCCGCTCTATCTGAACCGTCACATCCATGTTTCGAAAAGGGGCGGTTGCGGCTTGCAGCCAGGGGATATCTTCAGCGCTCCGGCCCACACAAAACGCCTCATCACTGCTGTAAAGGGTGGGGCAGATATGCAGCAGAATCACGCGGGCGCGTTCGCCGCGAGCCACCGGCAGGATGAAGGTGGAGAGAATGGCCGCCTGCTCGGGCCGGGAAAGGGGAACGAGGATGGTATCCATGACAATGGGGCAAAAAAACGCTTTTCAGTCAGTGGGATCGGGTTTTGCGCTTGCCCTGGGATGTTCGTTCTATTTCCTGCACTTTCCCGTTGGAAAAGATGCGGAAATGACGGATGTATTGGGCGGGGATTTCGAAGGTGAAGCGGGAGGGATCCCGATAAAACCCATCCTCCCGATCGTTGGTGGAGAAGAGATAAACCGCGTTTTTGGCCCGGGTAATGCCAACGTAAAGAACGCGGCGCTCTTCAGCCAGCTTGTCAGGATCATCCAGGCTACGCCAGATGGGCAGGTTCTCCTGTTCGACGCCAACGATGATCACCACCGGATATTCGACGCCTTTGGCGTTGTGCAGGGTCATCATGGTAATGGCGTCAGCTTCGGCTTCATGGGCGAAGGCGTCCATGCTGGTGAGCAGCGATTGATAATCGAGAAAGGCCCGCAGGCTGTGATCCCTGCCATATCTGCGGAAGGCTTCGACATGATGCAGGAAAAGATCCTGGAGCTCCTGCCATTGATGATCTTCTTCTGTGGATCTGGGCAGACGCCCGGTCAGTTGCGAGATGGCCCGCTGCACGGGCTCCTGCAAGGCGTCGGGAAGCTCATCCATCAGCGCGTCCAGCAGGTCACGGCCATTCCCGGCGTGCATCATGCGGGCGGCGGCGTCCAGAAGCAACGCGCTATCGCCCGCTGTCGATTTTTCTCCGGCCAACAAACTTACCCCCACCAGAGGCAGATAGTCACTCAGGGCTTCCTGCTCTTTTTCGGCCAGGAGATAATCGGTCAGCAGGTAGAAAAGATCGGCGGTCACTCGCAGATCATCCAGCGCCCGGTGGCGGATGGGCCCCTGATGCAGCCCCAGCGTCTGGCTGAGATGCGCCAGCGAGTAATGACGCATCTCAGGGAGCAACCGCCGGGCCAGGCGCAGCGTGTCGACATAGAGAGGGTAAAATCCCCGGCCATCGAGATATTCGCCGCAGGCTTTGTCGATAAACCGGTTGTCGAAGCGGGCGATGTTGTGGCCGACCAGGGTGTCGCTGCCGATATAATCGAGAAATTCGGGCAACGCCTGATCGATGGTGGGAGCGTTTTCGACATCCTGGTAGTGGATGCCGTGGACGCGAGTCGCCGCTTTGGGAATGTAGCCGCGCCGGGGACGAATGAGCGCGCGAAAAGGCGCTTCGGCTGGCTGACGCTTTTCATAAGCCAGCGCGCCGATCTCCACCAACTCATCGCGGCGGACGCTGGAGCCTGTTGTCTCCACGTCGTAGACGATATAGCGCCCTTCGGCCAGTTGCTCCCGAGAGAGCAGAAGCTGTTGCGCCCATCGCCACGCCCATGCGCTCTGAGAGATGGCAGGATCGGCAGAATCGGGCGGGGAGAGCGCGTCCGCATCGCCTGCATATTGCTGATCCCCGAAAAAGACAACCAGCGCGTTGACAGGCGCGGTTTCAGGATTGAGAACGACGGGCACGCCCAAATCGTCGCGCAGGATGGCCCCAAAGATGAAGGCGGCGATGCGCCCGTCCAGGCTTCCATCATGGCGGATGACCAGCGGCCGGTCAGATTCCAGCGCCCGGATGAGGCGCTGAACCACATCCGGCGAGCGGGTTTGATCCAAAAATCGGGACAACGGCTCCCGCTCCGGGCGGCGCCAGGGCGAACGCAGCGCGTCCAGGTGCGTGAAGATGGCCTGCACCGCTTCGGCGGCGTCGCCATCCAGATCAGGCAATTGCCGTTCGGCCAGATCGCTCATCCGGCGCAGGTGGCGGCGGGTGAGGGGGCTGATCTCGGGAAATTCATCCACCCGGCGCACCAGCTCCACCAGATTGATATGCTGCACCCCGGCCAGACGCCGCAATTGCACCATGGTGAGTTCATCCACCTGATGCACAGGGAAGTTGATGATGCTGGAGAAATCATCTTCGGTGAGGGCGCGGGCCATTTGCAGGTAGCGGGTGATCTCCCGGGCCTGATGGCGATCGAAAAAGCTTTTGGGACGCACGCGCTGCACCTTGAATCCCGCTTCCAGCAATGTCTGCTCCACAGGCCCGGCCAGACGATGGGTGCGATACAAAATGGCGATATCGCCCGGACTGTATCCCCGTTCCGCCATGAGCTTGCGGATAAGCGCCACCAGCCATTGCTGCTCCTGGCGGATGTTGCGAAAAATATAGTGATAAATCGGCGTGTCCTTGCCTTCGGCCCTGCTCTGCATGTAGCGACGGCGGGCTTCGGCTTTATCCTCGCGGGCGATGAGATGCTGGGCGCCGTAAAGAATGGCGGGCGGACAACGATAACTGAAAGGAAGTTTGATGATGGCGGGATTGTAATGCGAGATGAAAGCGTCGATGAACGAGGGGTGGGAGCCGCGCCAGCCGTAGATGGTCTGATCATCATCTGCGACCGCAGTCACACTGGCCTGCAACGGCGCCAGCAAGGTGAGGAATTCATATTGGGCCTTGTTGATATCCTGATATTCGTCCACCAGAATATGCCCGAGCGCATTTCGATAATAGGAGCGCACCTCTTCATCCTGTCGCAGCAGCAGCACCGCGTAGCGGAGGAGATCGTCAAAATCCAGCGCCCGATGATCTCGCAGCCAGGTTTCATAGGCATGAATGACCGCTGTCATGGCAGCGTCATCCGTTTCTCCCGGCTGCTCAGGATTGAGGAGCTGGCTTTTCATCTGCCCGATGCGGGAGACGATCTCCCCCACCGGCAACTGCTCCCGGCTGATATTTAGCAGCCGCAGTTGTCGGGCGATCTGCTGCCGCTGCTCATCCTCATCCAGAATGATGAAATCGGTGGGAATGTCGATGCGATCGCCGTATTTCCGTAAAATACGCATGGCCGCAGCATGAAATGTGTGAATCCAGACCTCCTCCGCCACGTCGCCCAAAAAGTTAAACAGGCGCTCCCGCATCTCCTCGGCAGCGCGATTGGTGAATGTGATCGCCAGAATGCGCTCGGGCGCTTCACCCTGTTCTTTCGCCAGCCAGGCGATGCGATGAATGATGATACGCGTCTTGCCGCTTCCCGGCCCGGCCAATACCAGCAGCGGGTCCGCCCGAAACGTCACGGCTTCTCGTTGTTGTTCGTTGAGGTTTTCCAACCAGTTTTTCGCATCCATAAGTTTTCTTCTTGCCAAAACAAGGCTCGTTTGTAAAACATTCCGCACAGATGACAGGCTTAGACTTACTGCGCTCTATCTGATTTCATTCTAGCACAAATCGTCCGGTTGCAAACAGTGAAACACTACTGTTTTTCGTCCCTCCAATGGATTTGGGCGCGTCCATTTTCGGTTGAGCTGCGTAGCCCGACCTCCGGGAGGTGGGTGATAACTTGTTTGCCGCCTACCATCTTTTTCGCCAGGCAAGAATGAAAATTTTCTCCACGGCCTTTGCACCCGCCTCCCGGAGGTCTAGAAAGCGGTCCTGCGTTCGCCAGCCTCGACCTCCAACTCATTTTGGACACACCCAATGGATTTATACCGGCCGGAGTTTGGCTGGCAGTGCGGGATTATGGCAGACTTGGCACTGACCACATACAGATGAGCATCCAGCAATGCTTATCTGCAAAGAAAAACGCGAACAATTACACCAGGCATTTGAAGACAAATATCTGCTGCGCTTTACAAAGGCGTAAGTACAGCGTTACAGAAATACTTTCCCAGTATTGATACGTCAGTCCAATGATCCCAGGGAGGAGGAATCCAGCGAAGCGCCTTGACCGCATATAGATGCGCTCGCTTCGCTTCCTCAGCATGACGTAACCCGGAAGGGCGTTACACAACGTTGCAGTAAGGCCATGCGGGGCTATCATCCGCCGACTGGCCGCTATTGATGGAGGATTTACAATGAGCATTCGATTTGGCACCGACGGCTGGCGCGCCGTCATCAGCGAGGATTTCACCTTTGAAAATGTGCGGCTGGTGGCGCAGGCCATCGCCGATATGTTTCAAAATACACAAAACGGCCCGGAAATCACCTTTGTGGTGGGCTATGACACCCGTTTTCTTTCCGATCGTTACGCAAAAACCGTGGCGGGCGTGCTGGCGGCCAATGGCGTCCGTGTGCTGCTGACGGAGCGATTTGCGGCCACGCCCGCGGTTTCCTACGCCATCGTCACCCATCATGCGGCCGGAGGCGTGATGATCACCGCCAGTCACAACCCGCCCCGCTACAATGGACTCAAGCTCAAAGCGGCGTATGGCGGCTCGGCCAGCCCGGCCGACAGCAAGCAGGTGGAGAAAGTGCTGGCGGCCAACCTGCGCGCCGGACGCGCTCCCCGGGAAATCTCCCTGGAGGAAGGATTGGGCCGGGGGATGATCACCTGCTTCGATCCCTACCCCGATTACGCCCGTCACATCCGTAATCTGGTGGACCTGGACGCCATCGCCCGCTCAGGCCTGCCCATGGTCATCGACGCCATGTATGGAGCAGGCATCGGCTACACCGACCGGCTGCTGCGGGAAACGGGCGTCGAGCCGTTGACGCTGCATCATGAAATGAATCCTGGCTTTGGCGGCCTGCACCCCGAACCTATCGGCAAGCATCTGAGCGATCTCAGCGATCTGATGCAGAAAAGCGACGCAATGCTGGGGCTGGCCACCGATGGCGACGCCGATCGCATCGGCGCGGTGGGACCGGACGGCAGCTTTCTGGACCCGCACTGCATCATGACCCTGACGCTGGATTATCTGCTGCAAAAGGGTGGGCAGGGCGCCGTGGTAAAAACGGTCAGCACCACGCAAATGCTCAACCGTCTGGCAGAAGAACAGGGGCTGGAAGTCATTGAAACGCCTGTGGGATTCAATCACATTTCCGAACTCATGCTGAGCCGGGATGTGCTTATCGGCGGCGAGGAATCGGGCGGCATCTCCATCAAGGGGCATATCCCCGAAGGGGATGGCGTGCTCATGGGGCTGCTGCTGGCCGAACTGGTCGCCAAACAGGGGAATGACGTCAAGGCGCTGATGAATCGGCTGATGGATCGCATCGGGCATTTTGCCTATGCCCGGCACGATTATCAGGTGCGTCCCTTCTCCAAACCTGAGCTGGTCGGTCATCTCACAGCCTCCGCCCCCGGACAACTGGCGGGAAGGTCAGTGGTTGATCTCAATACTCGCGACGGCGTCAAATACCTGCTGAAAGATGGCAGTTGGCTGCTCATCCGCCCCTCGGGCACCGAGCCGGTGCTGCGGGTTTACGCCGAAGCCCACACCATGGATGATGTGCAACGTTTGCTGACGGAAGGCGGGCGCCTGGCGGAAATCGCACAACGAGCGATGGCGTAACGCCCTAACGCGGGGCGAAACCGCTGAAATGTTCCGGGCACTCGAAAAACGAAAAACATCAACTTTCGTCCTCTGTGATGCAAATTCAGCAGGCTTTGCTCACAAACAGGTTAGCAGTTACGATTGGACGCTATTTCAGCACCAGCGGCATGTAGCCGCCATAACCAATGATGTAATGCGCCCCGCTGCTGCGCGTGCCGGTCACGTAATAGTCGCTGCCATAGCCCAGATCGAGGGTGTCGACACAGGCGCTTTTTGCGCGCAGAACGATGCTTTTGCTGACCGCCATGTTGGGGGTGACTTCATCGAATTGCCAGCCGAACCTGCCCGAGTAGTGGAAGTCCGCATGGGCGTCATCCACGATGCTCTGGCAATCGGGGTCGTAATAGACGTTGACCGTAAAGGGGCCCGGAAACGGCAATGGACTGCCATAGGTCAGCGTGACTGTGTAGCGCATCTCGTCGCCCACCCGCGCCCAGCCGCCCGGCCGCGGATTGGTCCAATCCACCTGGTAGGTCATGGGGGGAAGATAATACTTGCCATCGAGAATGATCCCGGCCAGGTAGGTGGCGTCGGGCCCGGCGCCGCTTTTGGCCCGGATGCAATAGGCGTAGACGCCGTCATCGGGCAGCGTGCGCTCATCGATGAATTCATCTTCGCCGGGCCCGCCGTAATCCGCGCTGGCCCAGACTGAGCCATCTCGCCGCCGCAAGTCGAGGATAAAATCGGCCGGGCCGCCGTCGTCCTCGGGATCGGCATTGAGCGCGACCATGACTTTCTGCCGGGCCTTGCCGCTGAATGCGAAGCAATCCGCCCCCGCTGGCGCGCCGATGACGCCGATATTGGTGATGGCGGAGGTGTTGGCGGTGGCGGGCGTGTCATTGGGCTCCTGCTCCGGCTGTTCTCCCAGGGGCAGCGCATAATAGCGCAGGGTGTAGGGGGTGATGCGCCCGTCGCCGCCTTGCTCGCTCACCCGCAGAAAGTGATCGTCGCGACCGGTGTCGCGCAGCCAGGCGATGAGCGGGCCTTTCTGCCACCGGCCCGTGTTCTGCGCCCGCACCGTGGTCCCATCGGGCGCATACGCGGTCAACACCGCATCATGGCCCGTGGTCGAGGCGCTGGCGTCCAGCAGCGCCACGATGCCCCAGCCGATGCCATACCCCTTGGTGCTGAAATAGTCCACATCGCCGGCGGGATCGATAGTCCCCTGCATGGGGCTCCCAGAATAAAGCGCATTGGCCTGGGCAGGCGTGTTGTTGGGCTCGTGCTCGGTGGAATACGTTGCAGCCGAAACGCCGCCAACCAACAGCAAAATCGCCAGTAGCGCCGTCAGCAACGGTTGCCATCGTTGTGACATGATGTGCCTCCTGGATTATGGAAAAGAAGGGATGAGCTTATATCTCAACCTTACATCCAATAACCGGGCTTGTCAATGGCAATCCGCAGGCTGCATTCAGGCCCGTTTATGGGCTGTCGTCCTGCAGCTCGAAGTCTTCAGCTTCGGGCGCTGACTGAAAAAGTCGGGGATGCAGTCGATTTGCTCCTGCGCCCCGATTTTGAAATCTGAGGGTGCGCTTCAAAATCCGGTCAGGTTGCCGATCGCAATCGGCTTCAGCCAATTTCAGCTATGAGCCTGGGCTTTTTAGTCCCAGGCGTGGCGGATGAGTCGGAGAACGCGGGGTTGAGGCAGATTTCAGGCTGCCGCCCCCACCCGGCGCCGAGGGGTCGGGCTCATAGCTGAAAGACGCTCAAGCGCCTTCCTTTACGAGTTACAGACAAACACATCGTCTGCCCCCAAATTGGAACGCACCCGGATGTTTACGACGGCTTGATGGATAGAGGCTTTTGTGATAAATTCACCTCATCGATGACCGTCGCTGCTTTTATGCGGCGCACCAACTGCATGAAAACGCATATTGGGGCAATATCGGCAGCTTATGCAACCCACACAAGCAATTCGTCCCGCCAGCAGGCGGGCATATCAAAAGATGCCCGGCCAAAACCGGCGTGTTTGCTGGTCAATTCATAGTTAGCCCGCTCAGAACACCCAACCAAAAGTTGTAGAAGCAAAAGCCTGGTTCAAAAAGAGTGAAAAACGATGACGCAATTTCACCATCACAAACTCCCAAACCACTCGACCCTATTGTGCGGCCAGAGACCACCCGATGAATTTGGTTTTCAGTCCCAACATTTACAAATTTGGTACAACCACACCGATGAAAGCTGGGTAGGCGACGGCGAGATACCCCACAAACATTTAGAGAGCGATGAATGCTTTGTGGTGCTCAGGGGCGCATTGATAGTCGAAGTATACGGAGAACAGCATGCCATCGGCCCAAATGAGTATTGCTGCTTCCCCGCAGGTGTGTATCACCGCATCGTTGAAGTCCAACCACCGGTGGAGACCTTGATGATTCGGGCTCCATCTATAAACGACAAGGTTTATCAAGAGCAAGCAGATGATAATCATGGGAGCCAAGAAGAAGGATAGAGCCGATACAGGCATCGAGAGCGAAGCATCGGAAGAGGATCGAGTGGGCATGAAGCAGACCTGCCTGTGGCGGCTGGCCAGCTTATGTCATTGTTATACGGCTCGTGAGCAACAAAGGAGATAACAATGTGGTTCCGCAGACGTAACAAGCGACCATCTGCTGAGCAAGTAGCGAAGCGGCTAATTGTACTCAAATTCGTGGTAGGCTATGCGATAATAACGCCACCACGAGATGTGTTGATGCAATGGTTCGAGAGTTGGGATGAAGACGAACGAGCCAAGTTCAAGCGCGATGCTGAAGCAAGACGTAATGAACACTGGGGACGTCTTCGCACTTTGGGGCTATGGAGAGTGCTTTCGCCTCGGGAACGTGAATTTGCCGCGACCACGATGCTAACGATGACGCACCAACAACAGATCAATGCGATGTGGCGGATAGAGGCAGTTCAAGTTTTGATGTGGGCTCTTGGACTTATCCCCGGTCTTCCTCCTTACGACACCCAAGCCAGTCATGATTTACTGAAGGAAATCCCCTCGGAAGAGATTGACAAGTTTGTCAAATCAGCACGCTTGCTCACCAGTGGGGAAATTGACCAAGCGCGCGACCTGGCTGAACTTTGGCATTGGCGCAGCAGGACTCGGCAACTGATTCAAGAAGGACGCACTTTTGATCCCGATCCAAAGATGAGATCGGCAGGTCTTGAGACATTTGATGACATTGTAAGGCTCATCGCGAACCATTACAAGGAAGAAGGACTAATCGAGGTAGTTGATGAGGATTTTGCGGTGCGTGGAAAAGCGTACCATGATCTAACATCTGAAGAATGGTTTGAAGTGCGCTCAATTGCTGTGGAGCGGCATTTTGCTCTTAAT
>WGCR01000492.1 GCA_015493675.1 Anaerolineae bacterium | reverse complement strand
TTGGGCATGATATGCGCAAAATCGATGACGATCTCGTTATAGTTGTGATGAATGACCGCAAAGTTGCTGTAAGTCGGCTTCAGGTCTTTGGCGGCTTCGATCTGAATCTGTCGAGGTTTTCTGGCGTCTGACATAATAGCTCCTGATATGACATGAATAGATAGAATGAGCGAAGCTCATGGCGACGACTCCTACCGCAATTGTGCCCGCATCCTGTACGGATGTCAAACGATTTCCCTGTGTTTTTCATCCAATAAAAAGGAAAATGGCTTACGGACGTTGCCAACTCGCAGCCTGTGTGCTAAGATTAACAAGCTATCGAAGGTTTATCCCTGATTTGGATTTATTCCTTTTCATCATCTTCATCCATTTTATTTTATTCATTCTTCATTCCGAACGCATTCAGAAAAATGCGCTCATTGACAATCGAATAGGAGGTCTTATTTCGTGGTTATCGACCGAATTTTTCGTTTTCTAGGACTTATCATCTTTGCAATTATCGGTTGGGAAATCGGCATCATTTTCACAGGCGCTTCCAATCCTGTTTTGGATCTGGCGGCTATGAAGTATGTGGGGCCGCTCACGCTGGTGGGCGCGATCATTGGCTGGATCGTTGCGCCCTGGCTGACGACGCGCCCGGCCAAATTCGCCATCCGCGTCGTCCGTCAGATTCCAATCGAAGAAGTAATCGCCGGCAGCATTGGTCTGGTGCTGGGGCTCATGGTTGCCGCACTGGTGGCTATTCCCCTGGCGCAACTGCCCGCTCCCTTTGGGCCCATCCTGCCATTCATTGCCAGCATCGTCTTTGGCTATCTGGGGGCGATGATCCTGGTTTTGAGGCAAGATGATCTGATTCGTTTATTCAAAAAGATGCGTCCGCGTCCCAAAGAGGCGGAGCGAGAAGAAGCAGCCCCCGAAGCAGCGAGCCCCATCCCCAAAGGTCCGCATCCGCTGCTGCTGGATACCAGCGTCATTATCGATGGGCGGATTCTGGATGTCGCCAAAACCGGATTTCTGCCCGGGCCGCTGTTGGCCCCTCGTTTTATCCTGGCCGAGTTGCAATATATCGCTGATTCATCCGACGCCTTGCGGCGGGCGCGCGGGCGACGCGGCCTGCAAGTGCTGGATGATCTCCAGCATCTCGATAGCCCCAGGCTGGAGATCATCGATCTGGACGCCCCTGATGTGCGCGAGGTGGATGAAAAATTGATGGTGCTGGCGCGCGAATATGGCATCGGCATCGTCACCAATGATTATAATCTCAACCGCGTCGCCGCTTTACAGGGCGTCAATGTGCTGAACCTGAACGATCTCGCCAACGCGGTCAAGGCCATCTACCTGCCCGGCGAACGCCTGCGCCTGCGCATCATCCAGGAAGGCAAGGAAATGGATCAGGGCGTGGGATACCTGGAGGATGGCACCATGGTGGTGGTGGAAAACGGCCGCGCCTACATCGGCCGGGAGATCGATCTGATTGTAACCAAAGTGCTGCAAACCAGCGCCGGCCGCATGATCTTCGCCACCCCCGAAGAAATTTACCATCGTCAAACACATTAACCCGGCACTTCTTTCCTCCCATCATTGAAAAACCATGACTTTACGCGTTTACAATACCCTCACCCGCAAAAAAGAAGTCTTTGGACCTCTGGAGCCCGATGTCGTCCGCATGTACGTTTGCGGGCCCACAGTCTATTCCGACGCCCACATCGGCCACGCCATGTCGGTCATCGTCTTCGATGTGATCCGCCGTTATCTGGAACACAAGGGCTATCAAGTCATCCACGTGATGAATTTTACCGATGTGGATGACAAGATCATCAACAAGGCCCGGGAGACGGGCGAACCGCCTTTTGAGCTGGCCGGACGCTACATCGAAAAATTCCTGGAACAACTGGATGCCCTGAACGTGAAACGTCCCGCGGTGATGCCGCGGGTTTCAGGCGCCATCGATGAGATCATCGCCATGGTGCAGGAGCTCATCGACAAGGGTTACGCCTACGAGGTGGACGGCAATGTGTTCTTCCGGGTGCGGGCCGATGAGGATTATGGCAAGCTCAGCCGCCGCAAGCTGGCGGATGCCGCCCGGGGCGATCGGGAGCATTATGCTGAGGAAATGAAGGAAGACCCCTTTGACTTCGCTTTGTGGAAGGCGCAAAAAGATCCAGACGAGCCCGCCTGGGACAGCCCTTGGGGCAAAGGGCGTCCGGGCTGGCATATCGAGTGCTCGGCCATGGTGCGCAAACATCTGGGTCCCACCATCGACATCCACGGCGGCGGCAACGATCTGGTCTTCCCGCACCATGAAAACGAGATCGCCCAGAGCGAGAGTTGTAACGCCGCCCCGCTGGCCAAATACTGGCTGCACAATGGCATGGTGCAGCTCAGTGGCGAAAAAATGTCCAAATCCCTGGGCAATATGGTCACCATCGACGAATTTCTTGCCGAACACGATGCAGATGTTTTCCGCCTGCTGGTGCTGGGCTCCCATTATCGCAAACCCCTGGTGTATGATGACAGCGTGGTGGCGCAGGCGGAGAAGGGCCTGCAACGCCTGCTGGGGGGGTTGCGCCCGCCCATGGGTGACAAAACCGAAGGCCCGGAGGTGGATGCGCTGCTGACAGCAACCCGCACCGCCAAAGAGCGCTTCGAAGCGGCTATGGACGACGATTTCAACACCGCCGCCGCGTTGGGCCACATCTATGATCTGGTCAAAGCCATCAACACGGCCCGGGATGCGGGCGTGGGAGGCGAACCATTCGAACAGGCGCAGACGACGCTGAAAGAGCTGACTGGCGTGTTGGGATTGCGCTTGCAGCCCCGCAAAACCGCTGCTTCCGACGCCGAGCCTTTTATCGATCTGCTGGTGGATGTGCGCAGCGAGTTGCGCAAGGCTCGCCAGTGGACTCTGGCCGATATGGTGCGCGATCGGTTGGCCGAGCTGGGCGTGGTCATCGAGGACACGCGGGCAGGCGCCACATGGTCGTGGAAAAAATAACGCCATAAAGATGGGCTGCGTGGCTGAAAAATGAGCTCTTCGAGAAAACACAGCAATAAACCTCCGAAAACGAAGGCCAAATCCAGACCCAAATCCCATTCCAAATCGACAGCTCCCGCGCCCGCGAAACGCCCGCGCGGGGAGCTGCTCTACGGCAGGCAGGGGGTGCGGGAGGCATTGCGCGCGGGACGGCGCCATTTTCACGATCTGTATCTGGCCCGCGGCCTCAAACAAAACGAGGTCGTGCAGGAGGTTCTCTCGTTGGCCAAGGCCAGAAAGCTCCCGGTGCAGCATGTAGAGCGGGGGCAACTGGATGCCTGGGTGGCAGACGCCAATCATCAGGGCGTGGCGTTGCGCACGGGGGCTTACCCCTATGCCGATGTGTCAACCATGTTGGCCCGGGCCGAAAAACAGGGGGAAGCGCCCTTCCTCCTGCTGCTGGATCGGGTTCAGGATCCGCAAAATCTGGGCTCCCTGTTCCGGGCGGCCGAGGCCTTCGGCGTACATGGCGTGATCTTGCCCAAACACCGGGCGGCGCACATCACCCCGGCGGTGGTCAACGCGTCCGCAGGGGCCGTGGAGCATTTGCCAGTGGCCACGGCCACCAACCTGGTCAATGAGATGAAAGCGCTGAAGGAGGCCGGTCTGTGGATCGCGGGTCTGGAAGCGCGGGAGGATGCGGTCGATCTGCACACCGTGGACCTGAGCGGGCCTCTGGCCGTGGTGGTGGGCTCCGAGGGCTTCGGTCTCTCGCGGCTGGTGGCCGAAACCTGCGACTGGCTGGTGCGACTGCCCATGCGCGGTCGCATCAACTCCCTCAACGCTGCGGTGGCCGGATCGATCTTTCTCTTTCAGGTCTTGCAGGCGCGGCGATCGTGAGCAGCGTCATGTCTCTCCCTGATATGCGCTACACCCTTTGCTTTCTCACTCGCGGGGATGAGATTCTCATGCTCAAGCGCAACAACGCCCCCAACCGCGGGTTATGGAATGGTGTGGGCGGCAAGCTGGCGCCCGGAGAGACGCCCGTGGACTCCTGCCTGCGGGAGGTGGAGGAGGAGACCGGTTATCGGCCCCAAAGCCTGCGCTTCCACGGCATCCTCACCTGGGAAGGCTACGAGACAGATCCGGGCGGATTGTACATCTTTTCAGCTCCCGCGCCTGATGCTGATCCAGGGACCACAGGAGAAGGCGAACTGCGCTGGCATCCCAAAGAGTGGGTCTTCTCCTCGCCCGAGGTGGTGGACAATATCCATTTCTTTGGTCCGGCCATCTACCGAAACGCCGCTCCCCGCTGGTGGCATTTCCACTATGCAGACGGACGTATCGTCAGCCATGAAGAGAAGCCCCCGCCCGCCTGGGTTCGCATCGGAGGGCGGCGGGCGTGTTGTGATCGTTAGGGATTTGACAGGATGCCCAAAAGCTGTTAAAGTATCGCTTGTAGGACGAAAAGCGAATCTGTACAATCACAGCAGTCGCCGGAAGTCACGGCGGCTGTTTTTTGTTCAAAATCACTTTTCTCACCTACGGCAACAATTCTTTCATGTTTCTTTTTTACAGGAGTAAAAGTACCACCATGTCCGAACGAGTACAAGGCACCGTCAAATGGTTCAACGCCAGCAAAGGCTATGGCTTCATCGCCCGCGATGGCGGCGAAGATGTTTTCGTCCACTTTTCCGCAATCCAGACTGACGGTTTCCGCACCCTGGATGAGGGCCAACGCGTCGAATTCACCGTCGAGACCGGCCCCAAAGGCTTGCAGGCCAGCGACGTCATCCCTCTGTAGAGCCGATGTCCGGAAGCGGTCGCTTGTCTGACGGACAGCAGCCGTAACCAGCCAAACTGCGTGAAACGCGGGAGTTTCGACTCTCGCGTTTTTTTATTGTCCGGGATCAGGTGCACAATAACTGCAAAATGTCCGTAACGAGACACATATCCTTTCATAGCAAGGCAAAAGGCGCAAAGACACGAAGGGGAAACTCGACCTCCAACTCATTTTGGACGCACCTAAATGAAATTGGGGCGTTTCGCGCCTTTGTGTCTTTCGAAGATTTCCGGAAAATGATGTAGAATGAATGTAAACCTACATTTTTCCCGCCCGCACCATCCTGGGAGGTTGGCCATGCCCTTGTTCGACGAAGAACAACTCCAACGCCTGCGCCAGACGTTAAAACGCTGGACCGACACCACACTGAAAAAGACTCTGGAGAAGCGTCCGGAACGGATGAAGAAGTTTATGACCACTTCCTCCGTGCCCGTGAATCGCCTCTACACGCCGCTGGATATCGAGAAGATGGATTACGAGCGGGATTTGGGGATGCCCGGGGAATTCCCTTACACCCGCGGCGTTCACAGCACCATGTATCGAGGCAGGCTGTGGACCATGCGTATGTTCGCCGGATTTGGCACGGCAGAGGAGACCAATCAACGTTTCAAATATCTGCTGGAGCAGGGGCAGACGGGTCTTTCGGTGGCCTTCGATATGCCCACGCTCTACGGCTACGACACCGATGCGCCCGAAGCCATCGGCGAATTCGGCAAATGCGGCGTGGCCATCTCCTCGCTGGCCGATATGGAGTTGCTGTTCGATGGCATCCCCATGGGCGAGGTCAGCACCAGCATGACCATCAACTCCCCGGCGGCCATCATCTGGGCGATGTACATCGTGGCTGCAGAGAAACAGGGCTACGATCGGCGCATCCTGCGGGGCACCATCCAGAACGATATCCTCAAGGAATTCATCGCCCAGAAGGAATTCATCTTCCCACCCGAACCTTCCATGCGCCTGGTCACCGACACCATCGAGTTCGGCACCAACGAGCTGCCCAAGTGGAACACCATCAGCATCAGCGGGTACCACATCCGCGAGGCAGGCAGCACTGCGGTACAGGAGCTGGCCTTCACCCTGGCCGATGGTTTCGCCTATGTGGAGGCGGCCCTGGAGCGGGGGCTGGACATCGACGATTTCGCACCCCGGCTCTCCTTCTTCTTCAACGCGCACAACGACTTCTTCGAAGAGATCGCCAAATTCCGGGCGGCGCGGCGCATCTGGGCCCGGGCCATGAAGGAAAAATACGGGGCGAAAAACCCGCGTTCGTGGATGCTGCGCACTCACGCCCAGACCGCGGGCGCCTCCCTCACCGCCCAACAGCCCGAGAATAACATCGTGCGGGTGACCATCCAGGCCCTGGCCGCAGTGCTGGGCGGCACGCAGAGCCTGCACACCAACAGCATGGATGAGGCCCTGGCCTTGCCCAGCGAAAAGGCTGTGACCATTGCTCTGCGCACCCAGCAGATTATCGCCCACGAATCGGGCGCGCCCAACACCATCGACCCCCTGGCTGGCTCCTTCCATCTCGAACAGCTCACCAATCAGATGGAGGAGGAGGCCAACGCCTATTTCCGCCAGATCGAGGCTTTGAGCGGCGTGGTGCGCGGCATCGAAAACGGTTTCTTCCAACGGGAGATCGCAGAGGCAGCGTTCCGCTACCAAATGGAGATCGACACCAACCAACGCATCATCGTCGGCGTTAATGACTATGTGGCCAACGAGCCTGTGGAAATCCCCATCCTGGAGATGGACCCCGCTGGCTACGAGCGGCAGGTGGCCCGGTTGGCCCGGGTGCGGGCCCAGCGAGACAACGCAGCCGTGGAAAAAACGTTGCGCGAGCTGGAGGACGCGGCCCGGGGCGATGTCAACCTGATGCCGCCCATCATCGAGGCGGTGCGGGCCTACGCCACTCTGGGCGAGATCATGGGCGTCTTCCGTAAAGTCTTCGGCGAATACCACGAGCCGGTCTTCTTTTGAGAGAATCACAATGTCTGAGAAACCCAAGAATGAACATCAACCGTCAATCGAGAGGCGTGTAGCAACGCAAGACGTCTCTTCTGATGAGACCGATCCTTTATGGCTCATCGGCTCAGACCCAATTGATGCGGGCGTGGTTGACGCTTCTGTAAATCACGACGAATATCTTTACGGCCCTCTTTCCGAATCTGCAAAGGCCGAAATCAAGGACGAATGAGCTGATTCCTGGCATGGCTCAAATCGTCCATTTCATTCCAGCGAGGTAAAACATGGATCGAAAAGTACGCGTACTCGTCGCCAAGCCGGGTCTGGATGGCCATGACCGCGGGGCCAAAATCATCGCCCGGGCCCTGCGAGATTCCGGCTACGAGGTTATCTACACAGGCATCCGCCAGACCCCCGATATGATCGCAGAAGCAGCACTGCAAGAGGATGTGGATGTGGTGGGGCTATCCATCCTGTCCGGAGCGCATATGGCGCTGGTTCCGCGCGTCATCGAGAAGTTGAAAGAGCTGGGAATGGAGGACGTGGTGGTGCTGGTGGGCGGCATCATCCCCGATGAGGATGTGCAGACGCTGCTGGATATGGGCGTGGCTGGCGTCTTCGGACCGGGCACGCTGACGTCCGAGATCGTCGAGACTATCGAGAACGCGCTGGGCCGCCAACCCGCCTGATTATCGCAGGCCAATTGGCAATGCGCTATTGCTGTCGATAATGCGCCGCGCCGATTAGCTGACTCCGGACCTTGAATCATGACGAATACCGATCTCACGACTGTCGGGGGGCTGACACAGGCGCTGGAGGCGGGCAATCGCCGGGCGCTGGCTCGCGTCATCTCCCACATCGAAAATAACACCGACCTGGCGTTGCCCCTGCTGGCTGCGCTTTATCCTCGCTCGGGCAAGGCGCATATCATCGGCGTCACCGGCGCTCCCGGCACCGGCAAATCCACCCTGGTGAATCAACTGGCGGGCGTGTATCGCCAGCGAAATCTGACGGTGGGCGTCATTGCCATCGATCCCACCAGCCCCTTCAGCGGCGGGGCGCTGCTGGGCGATCGGGTGCGAATGCGGGATCTGGCGGGCGATCCGGGCGTTTTCATCCGCTCCATGGCCACCCGCGGCAGTCTGGGCGGGTTGGCCCAGGCTACTGCGGATGTGATCATGGTGCTGGATGCAGCGGGTTTCGACCGCATTATCATCGAAACGGTGGGCGTAGGCCAAAGCGAGGTGGAGATTGCCAGCGCCGCTTACACCACGCTGGTAGTCGAAGCGCCGGGCATGGGCGATGAGGTGCAGGCCATCAAGGCGGGCATTCTGGAAATTGCAGACATCTTCGCCGTGAACAAGGCCGATCGCGAAGGGGTGGACCGCACCGTAATGGCGCTGAAGATGATGCTGAATCTGGGCGTGCCCGAGAAATTCCAGGTGATGCACCATGGCCGCATGTTGCCGGTGAATCTACCCGAAACGGAAAATCTGCCCCAGGGCTGGACGCCGCCGGTGCTCAAGACCGTCGCCATCTCGGGCGAGGGCGCGGAGGAGCTGACCGAGGCCATCGAGAATCACCGGCTTTATCTGGAGCAAAGCGGCGGGCGCATCCTGCGAGACCGACTGCGGGCCGCCACCGAGTTGCGGATGATCATGCGGGATTATCTGCTGGAAACGTTACTCGCCCGCACGGACGCCGCCGTCCTGGAAGAAATGGTGGAGGCCGTCGCCCGCCGAGAAATCGATCCATACACCGCAGTGCGTCATCTTGTAAATGAAAAAGCTGTGTAACTATTACACCTACCCTTTCATAGCAAGGCAAAAACCACGAAGACACGAAGGCGCAAAGACACGAAGGGGAAAATAGAAGGTTTTCTTCGTGTCTTCGAAAAGCTTCGAGCCTTCGTGGCAAAGCGTTGTGTGGGATACCTGTATAGTTACAAAGCTGTTTGATTTTGGGGCATCCCCGGTTTTCATGGGATAATCAGACCATGTCATTGGTTAACTGCATCCTGACTTCCCCCGACTATGTTTCGACGCTTCTTACCTTTGGAGGTGCTCGTGTCTGAAGGCCTGTATGGTGAACTTGCCGTGGTTAGCGGCTCATGCCACCCCCACCTTGCCGAAGAAATCTGTGACTATTTGCGGATCAGGCCCACGCCGATCCGTATCAAAAAATTTCCCAATGAAAACATCTTTGTCCAACTCAAACAGAGCGTTCGGGGCAAGGATGTTTTTCTTATCCAGCCTCTGGGACGCCCGGTCAACGATATGGTGATGGAATTGCTCATCACGATCGATGCACTGCACCGGGACAGCGCCGGGCGCATCACAGCGGTAGTGCCCTATTACGCCTATGGCCGCACAGACAAGAAAGATCAGCCGCGTGTGCCCATCACCGCCCGTCTGCTGGCGGATATCATCACCGTGGCCGGAGCCGATCGCGTCCTCACCATCGATCTGCACGCGGGCCAGATTCAGGGATTCTTTACTATTCCCACAGACGAATTGACTGCCCGCTATCTCTTTATTGACTACGTCAAATCCCGAAAATTGAATCAAAATGCGGTGGTGGTCTCGCCAGATGTGGGAGCAGTGCGCCGGGCCCGGAACTTCGCCCATGCCCTGAATCTGCCCCTGGCCATCATCGAAAAACGCCGCAGCCTGGATGGCGGCAAAACAGAAATGTACAACCTCATCGGCGATGTTGCCGGCATGACCTGCATGCTCATCGATGACGAGATTGACACCGCCGGCACGCTGACTCAGGCGGCCAACTTCATCAAACAGGCTGGTGCCACTGATATCTACGCCTTCGCCACCCACGCGGTTTTCTCTGACCCGGCCGCGGAGCGATTGGGGGATTCGCCCATCAATCATCTGGTGGTGACCAATTCGCTGCCTATCCCAGAGGAAAAGATGCAGCGCATCGGCGCCAAACTGGAGGTTCTCAGCGTGGGCCCGCTGCTGGGCGAGACCATCCATCGCATTCACCAGGGCGTCAGCGTGGGAGCGATGTTCGCCGAGTGAGCGCTGCGCGACTGGTTCAGCGAATTCACATCTCGCCCGACGCGCTGGCCCGCTCGCCCGGTAATGTAGCGGAACATTTCGACACGGTCAGCGACGCCCTGGCTGCGACGCTGGAGCTGTTGCGTCCCCTGCCGGACGGGCTGATTG
>WGCR01000491.1 GCA_015493675.1 Anaerolineae bacterium | reverse complement strand
TGCGGGGAGTGAGCACGTCCGCCTGCATCCGGCCGATGCCGATGAAGCGTTCGCCCGGTCCGAGGACGCGCAGATCGGACCGGGTAGCGGGGGGATCGGGCAGGGACAGGCGTTGGCCCAGGGCGAAACGATAGGCCAGATCCGCGGGCAGCACCAGCGGCGGCAACATGGAGAGGACGCCGCGCAGGCCGTGCAGATAGCGGGACCAGTTTTCGCCCGCGGCTTGCAGCGCGGCCAGCGTCACGGCATCCTCCACCCGCCACGAGCCCGAGGCGGCCCGGCGCAGGCTTTGCACATGCCCGCCCACGCCCAGTTTCCGCCCCAAATCATGCGCAATGGAGCGGATGTAGACGCCGGGCGAACAGGTGATGCGCAGATGCAGCTCGGGATTCCGCCAATCGAGAATCTCGATGGCATCGATGGTCACTTGCCTCGTGGGAACATCCACGGCCACGCCGGCCCGAGCCAGCTTGTAGAGTGGCTGGCCATTTTGCTTGATGGCGGAATAGGCAGGCGGCGTCTGCGTGATCTCGCCGCGAAAGGCATTCAGCGCCTCCTCGATCTCGGTCAGGGAGAAGTCGGGAACGGGGCGCTCCGCCACCACTTCGCCATCAGCGTCGTATGTGTCAGTCTCCTGACCCAGCCGCACGGTGGTTTCATACACTTTGCGCCCGCGTTGCAGATATTCGACAATGCGGGTGGCCGGGCCGACGCAGACAAGCAGCACGCCCGTGGCCAGGGGGTCCAGCGTGCCGGCGTGGCCCACGCGGCGAATGCCTGTGAGCCGCCGTACGCGCGCCACCACATCATGCGAGGTCATCCCCGCCGGTTTGTCGATGTTGAGAACGCCGGTTGTAGTAGAGGCCATATCCGGGAATCAGAAACGGAGCCAGGGTGAGGAAAGAAGCATCGCTCCGGGCGCCGATTAGCGGGCCTTGGTGCGGACGACTTCCTGCAATCTCGCCACGACTTCGCGCCGGACGCCGGGCAGATCGCCATCGACGGTGCAGCCGGCCGCGGGAGGATGGCCGCCGCCGCCAAAATCGAAAGCGATCTGGGCCACATCGTAGCCGGGCAAAGCCCGGAAGCTGCATTCCACCTTGCCATCGGGCATCTCGGTGAAAACCGCCGCCACTTTGGCTTCTTCGGCGCCCAGGATGAACGAAACCAAGCCCTCGGCGCGAATCAGTCCGCCCAGGTCCCGGCGCATGTCGATGGTGTTGACGGCGCTGATCACGCCATCGGCCAGCTCCACCGTATCCAGCGCCCGGCCCCAGAGCTGAATCAGGGCCATGGAGCGGGTGTCCAGAGTGCGCTCCGTGATCATGGCCAGCGGAGCGCCCGCATCCAGCAGTTGCCCGGTGATGTGCATCACAGCAGGGGTGACATTGGAGGTGCGGAAGCCGCGGGTGTCTGTCACGATGCCGGTGAGCAAGGCCGTGGCCAGGGCCTCATCCAGCGTCTCGTTCAGCGCCCGGGCCAGATGAAAGATCATCTCATCGGTGGCGCAGCAGCCGGGCTCCACCCAGTTGACGTCACCGAAATAGACGTTGGTGATATGATGATCGATAACAATCAGGGGCAGATCCGCGAATTGCGCTTCATCATAAATGCTGCCCATGCGGGTGGGGTCGCTGCTGTCCAGGGCGATGACCAGATCAGCATTGACGCCATCGACGTTCTGGGTGATGCGATCGTAAAACGGCAGGAAGTTGAATGTGTTGGGGGCTTTATCCTGACAGGCGAGAATCGGGTCCTTGCCCATTCGATAAAGCATGTAACCCATGGCTGTGAGGCTGCCAATGGCGTCACCATCGGGCGAGATATGGGCAATCAGCAGGGGGCGTCGGGCGCTTTCCAGCGCGTCGAGCAATTCGGGAGGGGGAGCAATGGTGGGAATAGGGTCAGTCACTGGGGGTCTCTTTTTCGGAATTTGTTGAGATTTCGGTTGCAGGCGGCAGGGAATCAAGGATGTCATCAACCCGCCGGGCCTGCAGATAGCTGTGATCGATCTTGAAAATCAATTCGGGGATATGACGGATGGTGATGCGCTGGGCCAATTGCGTGCGAATATAGCCCTGAGCGGCGTTCAATCCTTTCAAAACCTCGCGTGTGTCCACATCCTCATAAAAAGGCGTGATGAACACCCGGGCGGTGGTCAGATCGGGAGCGACATCCACCATGGAAACGCCGATATCGGCCACTCGGGGGTCGCTCAATTCATACATGACGATGCTGTTGATCTCTTGCCAGAAGAGTTCATTCAGCCGTTCTTTGCGATAATTTTTTGGCATGATTTTATGTCAAACAATGACGGAATTTTAGCGAATGCGCACTTTTTCGATGGCAACGACAATATCTCCCTCTTTGGGATCATTGAAACCGTCCAGGGCCAGACCGCATTCATAGCCCATCCGCACTTCGGTCACATCTTCCTGGAAGCGCTTGAGGCTGGTGATGACCCCTCGGAAGTGTTCCTTGCCGCCACGCAGCACCATGGCTTCGGCGTTGCGGCGGATGAGACCATCGGTCACCATGCAGCCCAGCACTTTGCCCTTGCCGCGGATGCGGAAAACGGCCCGAACTTCCGCCCGGCCCAGTTCTCGATCCTCGTAGATGGGCTCCAGCAGGCCTTGCAGCGCCTTGGTGACATCTTCCACCAGGTGATAGATGACCGTGTAGATACGGATATCCACGCCCTGCTGATCGGCCATGCGCTTGGCCACGGGGTCGGCTTTCACATTAAAGCCCAGAATGAGTGCGCGGCTGGCCGCGGCCAGCATCACATCCGATTCGGTGATATTGCCCACAGCCTTGCGCAGAATGCGAATCTGGACTTCGTCATCGCTGATCTCCTGAAGGGAGTTGATGATGGGCTCCAGCGAGCCCTGCACATCGACCTTGACAATAAGGTTCAGGTCTTTGATGGCGCCCTCCTGGATCTGGGCATAAAAATCTTCCAGCGTCACAGCCTTGGGATGCTGCACTTCTTCTGCAGATTTGACTTTGGCTTTGCGCTCGGCGGATATCTGGCGCGCCAGCTTGTCGCTTTCTACGACCTGGAAGATGTCACCGGCCTTGGGCAGCCCCTGCAATCCGGTAAGCAGGACAGGCATGGAGGGGCTGGCCTCTGTCAGCGGGCGGCCCAGATCGTCGAACATAGCCCGCACGCGGCCCCACTCTTGTCCCACCACCAGCGGATCGCCTTTATGCAGCGTGCCTTTTTGCACCAGCACGGTGGCCACATTGCCCAGACGTCGGTCTTGATTGGCCTCGATCACCGTTCCGATGGCCTCGCCTTCAGGATTGGCCCGCAGGTCCATGACATCCGCCACCAGCAGCACATTCTCCAGCAGGGTATCGATGTTGATGCGGTTCTTGGCCGAGATGGGCACCACGATGGTGTCACCGCCCCAATCTTCCGATTGCAGGCCCAAATCCGCCAACTGCTGCTTCACCCGGTCGGGATTGGCATTGTCTTTATCGATCTTGTTCAGCGCCACCACGATGGGCACATGGGCGGCGCGGGCGTGATCGATAGCTTCCTGCGTCTGAGGCATGACGCCGTCATCAGCCGCCACCACCAGAATGACGATGTCGGTGACCTGAGCGCCGCGGGCGCGCATGGCGGTAAAAGCGGCATGGCCCGGCGTATCCAGGAAGGTGATCTTGCGATCATCCAGTTCGATCTGGTAGGCGGCAATGTGCTGGGTAATGCCGCCGGACTCGCCTTCGGCCACATGCTCATCGCGGATGGCGTCCAGCAGTGTAGTCTTGCCATGATCCACATGCCCCAGCACGGTGACCACGGGCGGGCGGGGCCTCAGCTTGGAGGGATCCTCCTCCATGT
>WGCR01000490.1 GCA_015493675.1 Anaerolineae bacterium | reverse complement strand
TCTTGGAGATCATCCAGTCGTGCATGTTCATCAGCCAGTCGATCTCCCGCTTGTAGCCAAATTCGGGAATCCAGCGGATGTTGTCCACCACGTCCATGATCTGGTAACGCAGGCTGGCCTCTTTCTCCTCGGGCGTGACCTCCTCCCGGGGCTTGTCGTAGACCTCGCCCATGCTGATGAACCACTCATCCACCAAACGGAAGACCAGCTCGGTGCCGCAGCGCCAGCAGGTGGGGTAGCGGTGGGTGTAGGGCTCGACTTTGTAGAGGATGCCCTTCTCCTCCAGTTTCTTGAAGATGTCGTCAGCCACGTCGGCCACGAATTTGCCGCTGAGCCAGCCGAAACCGGGCACGAAGTTGCTGTCCTCGTCCAGGGGGGCGATGATGGGCAGATGGTGTTCCTTGCCCAGTTGGAAGTCCTCGGCCCCGCAGCCGGGCGCGATGTGCACGATGCCCGTGCCCTCGGCCTCGCCCACTTCCTCCCAGGGGATGATGCGATGGGCTGCGCGAGCGCTGACGTCTGCGCCGGTATCCACCTGCACCTGGGGATGGTAGCCGCCGGGCGATTGAGCCGCGTCCAGATCGTCGAAGGGGCCGTCGTAGGTCCAACCCACCAGTTCCTCGCCCTTGCGTTCTTCCAGCACCTGATACTCGCCTTTCAGCATGTGCAGCGCGCCCTTGGAGAGCCAGATGCGTTTACCCCGATTTTCCACCAGCACATAAGTGATCTCGGGCCCGACGGCCGCGGCCACGTTGCTGGTCAGAGTCCAGGGGGTGGTGGTCCACACCAGCAGATACTCGCCCGGGCGTTCCCGCAGGGGGAAGAGCAGGGTGACGCTGCGATGGGTCAGCTCCTGGTAGCCATCGGTGACGATCTCGTGCTGGCTGATGGCGGTGGCGCAGCGCGGGCACCAGGGCATCACATCCACGCCCCGATAAAGCCAGCCTTTCTGCCACACCTTCTTGAGGAAGGTCCAGATCATGTAGTTGTTCTCGTTGGAGAAGGTGAAATAGCTGCCGCCCAGCTCGGGCAGGCCCAACCGCCCGACGATCTGCTCCACCGTGTCGGTGACCGGGCCTTGCGGGCCTTCGACGGTGATGACGCGTTGCGGGTCTTCCAGGATGAGTTGGGCCAGCCAGCGAAGCTGGTCGGTGTCATTCCAGTCCATCCAGTAGCCCAGGCGGATGGATTGCTCGGTCTGCACCGAGGCGTAGGTGAGCACCCGGGATTTGCAGCGCCGCACGAAGGGGTCCAGGCCGTAGGTCTCGATGTCGCGCTTGCTCTCGAAGCCCAGCTCCTTCTCCACATTGACCTCCACCCACAGGCCCTGGCAGTCGAAGCCGTTTTGATAGCGCAATTCGCGACCGCGCATGGTCCAGTAGCGATTGTAGAGGTCTTTGTAGGTGCGGCCCCAGCCGTGGTGCACGCCCATGGGGTTGTTGGCAGTGATGGGGCCATCGATGAAGGACCAGTGAGGCTGGCCTTTGTGCAGTTGGCGCAATTTGTCGAAGGCCCGGGTTTCTTTCCAGAATCCCAGCACCTCATATTCCTGCTGGACGAAGTCTAGGTTGGTGGGGACGGGTTTGAATGTCATGGTAATGAGTTCTCCTTCTGTGATATAATGACGACAAGACACTCAGTCAGGAGTCGAGACGCCATGAATGTACAAATTCAATTCAAGCAAACGACATTTTCAGCTTCCGACGTGGAAGCCACCGTGGCCTATGCTTTGCAACGAGAGCTGGAACAGGCCCGGCTGCGACGCGATCATTTTGCGTCGCAGTGTCAGCGCTTCGAGGAATCGTATGAGATGGTTTCGGATACGTTTCTGGCAAAATTCGAGAGTGGCGAGTTGGGTGATGAGGAAGACTACTTCGATTGGTATGCGGCCAAAAGAGGATACGATCTATGGGAAAAACGGTATCAGATTCTGAGGGAGTTGGTGGCGTGAATGCACGAGAGTATTTGGGGGTGGTGCAAAATACAATCCAGGCTGCGCCGCACGTGATCTCGTTCGAGATCGCATTCGAAGAAATCGACTATCGGGAATGCTACATCAGGGGGAAGTTGCAACTGACGGGCGATTTGCAACTTCACATCGCTGAATATGTCATCACCGGGCCGACACTCGATAGGACGAAATATCGCTATCATCTACAAGACGCCGATGGCCGTATGCTCGCCCGGTGGGACAATGCGCCGCATCATCGGGAGGTGGCGACTTTTCCGCATCATCGGCACGAGGCGGACGGCACTGTAAAAAATTCGCCAGCGATGGACATTGAAGCGGTGTTACAAGCAGTAGTGGCGTTTCTCTAAAGACGGACTGCAAACTGAAAACAAAAAACGCCTCCGTCCGCTCAGGGACGAAAGCGCTGTGAGTCGACTTCCGCGGCACCACCCTGGTTGACGGGGCATTTTACGGCAACGCCCCGCCCGCTCGGCGAGAGACATGCATCTCTCTGTGATTGCTAACGGGTCACAAACCCGGCCGCGTCTACTCAGGGTGATGAATAAAGATTGATGATTAAAGATTAAAGGTTGACGAAACAACGCTGTCACCTCTTTAATCATTAATCCATTAATCATCAGCTCTTTTCGGGCGGCGGCTCCGGAGGGATTTTGGGCGGGGGTTGGGCGTCCGGCTTCCACCATCCCGGACTCGCTGAGCCGTTCGGGCCCGCCTACTCGTCTCCATCATTGCCTTTCGTGGAGGTTATTCGATTTGAAGATGAGGCAAGTTTATCATTTTCGCAAGGCGGTTGTCAAAACGCATGTGACTGCTAACGTACTGGACTTTAAGCCTAAAAATGCCACGAAGGCTCGAAGTTTTTTGAAGACACGAAGAAAAAATAAAGAAAAAGGCTTCGTGCCTTTGTCTTCTTCGTGTCTTCGTGGCAAAAAGTGGTGGCGAGACCTTAGTAGTTCGACAATGTCACATTTCAGATAGGAGGAAGAGAAGATTCACGAAGCTGCTGCTTTTTGAGACGCGACCGACGTGAGCGCGTCCGGTTGACGAGATGTTTGATCACCAGTTCCACAGCTTCTTCGGGCGAGAGTTGCCGCCTTGGCATCGCCGCCTGAAAGAGGGTGCGGACGTTCCTCATGGAGAGCATGGGGAGCACGTCGGTCTGGAACATTTCCAGCAAGTCAGGATCGCGTTGAATGCGGTTCATCCAATCCAGCCGGGTCTCGGCAATAAACCAACTGGCCAGAATGGTCAAGGCCAGGTGATGTTCCCAGCCACGATATTTCAAAGCCTGGAATTCATCCCATCCCAATTCACTCTTGGCGTCCTCATTGCTCCTTTCGATGAAATAGCGATGGGTTTTGCGCCAGGCCATGGTTTCCAAAGGCAAGTCAGGAGCGGCATTGCTCAGGACATAGGTGTACCGACGACCGTCCCGTCGAATCAGCAGCCATTCTTGACGAAGTTCATCCTCATACATAACCCACACCCGACACCGTTTGAAATCGGCCACCAACATGCCCCGTTCCACGGCCCGCACCGTCAATCGTCGCCACGCACCACAGCCACGATGCGCCAACTGCTGAACCTGGTACGCTCGCCCTTGCATGATGCGGCGACGTCCTTTCCCCTTTCCCTTGCGAGTGCGGATTTGAGGTTTTTCCAAATAGACCAGCGTATCCTTCGGCACATCCGCATAGTATTCGATGCCAGCCTCCTGCAATCGCTGGCGAAGCGCCTGATTCCGGCCATACAACTCATCCATGGCCACAGCCACAAAAGGCATCCCTCGCACCTGCAGGCGTTTCACCAATTGCCAAGCCAACTCTGGCTTTGTCTGAAAGCGTCGTTCATCGGGAATCCCCACCCATCGCCGCAGGTCCTCTTTCTCCGCCCTGAACCATGCTTCAGGCACGTATAACTCCCCATCCGCCCATACCCATGCCTGGGGCGTCACTAGGGCGGCGAAAACGCCCACCTGACTCATCTCGATCTTCCCCAAACGCCCGTTATACTGCCGTCCACTCCCCGCCGACTTCTCACCGCTTTTCTCCTCGGCGCTCTCATCCAGCACCAAGATCGCCTCTGCAAAGGCCGGATGCGCTTTCACCTCCTCTTGCACTTGCTCAATCACGCCTCGCCCATCCCAAGGCGATTGGCTCATAAAATGCTGCATATTCTGTTCCCCCACGCCCGCTTCGCGAGCGATAGAGGCATAGTTCCGATTAGCTTCCATGCGTAACAATCCGCTGATGTAATGATAGCCGTACTGGCTCGTGTCTCTTGTCTTCGTTCTCATCTTGTTCCTGAAACGTTCGAAAAACACTCGAAAGCGACTGCCAAGGGCTTTGACTTCCTCCAGGGGAATCCCCCAGCGGAGGGCTTCCGTTTGAACCTTTGACGCCATTTTGCGAG